>DAOVRI010000196.1 GCA_030628245.1 Dehalococcoidales bacterium | reverse complement strand
TGGATATCTTGTTGCCGCGGATGGACCTCATCTCGTCCGCGCTGAGTTCCAGCAGTTCGATTTCGCTGCGGAGATCTCTGTCAAAGAAGGCGATGCTGCCCGAGTCTATCCTGCCGGGGTAGGGGATAAGGCGAAGGATGGCCAGGGCGGTCATTGTCTTTCCAGAACCGGTTTCACCCACTATGCCCAGTGTTTCCCCCTGCCTGATGTCCAGGTTCATGTCATCGATGGCGTGGACAACACCTTCATAGGTGTAGAACCTGACTGTTAGGTCTCTTATAGTGATAATGTTTTCCATCTAGCGCCTCGCCAACCTGGGATCAAGAATATCTCTGAAGGCGTCCCCCAGGAGATTCCAGCCCAGCACAAAGAAGAGGATGAACAGGCCGGGAATGGTCACTGCGAACCAGTGCCTCAACGGGTCAGCCGATGGCCCTATTATCCAGTTGCGGGCGAATGAAGTCAGCTGTCCCCAGTCGGCGTAGCCTTCAGGAGCGCCCAGGCCGAGAAAGCTCAGTGCTGCCGCTGCCAGGACCACTGCCCCTATGTCCAGTGAAGCCATAACGAGGGTGGGATAGATGGAGTTGGGCAGCGCATGGCGCATTATGACCCTAAAATTTGAAGCGCCGATGCCGCGAGAAGCCTCGATGTAGTCCTCCTCGCGCACCTGTAGTATGTCACCGCGAATCAGTCGCGCATAGGAAGGCCACGAAACCACGGTAAGAGCAATCATAACGCTCTTCAGGCTGGGCCCTAGGGAAGCCACGATTGCCATGGCCAGAATGAGAGCCGGGAAGGCCAGGAAGATATCGGTGATGCGCATGATAATCTCGTCGATAACCCCACCGAAGTAGCCAGCCAGGCTACCCAGTACAATCCCAACGGAAAGCACGATACCAATCACGACTAAGCCCACGTGAAATGCCGAACGGGTGCCCCAGATAACCCCGTAGAAAATATCGTACTGCCCCTGGGTGGTTCCAAAGATATGCTCCTCGCTGGGTGCTTGTGGCGTTGCCGAGTAACCGTCTCGGGGTATCTTGTAGGGATCAAGATGCCCCTCAGGCGGTGGCGCTATAAGCGGAGCGAAGATAGCAATTATGACGAAGGTTAAGATGATTATGATTCCAGCCAGAGAAAGCGGGTTCTTAACTAGCTGCCGTACCATGAATTTCCAGTCGCTCACTGCATTACTCCTCCCAATCTCACTCGCGGGTCAACACGGGTGTAGAGGATATCAACCACCAGGTTGACCAGCACAAACAGGATGGCATTAAAGAGCGCAAAGCCCAGGACCGCTGGTATATCCAGATTGACAGCTGATTGCCAGGCCCACCAGCCGATGCCCTTAAAGGCAAAGATGGACTCGGTAATAACGACACCGTTCATCATGCCGGCAAACAAATAACCGCCTACGGTTAACACCGGAATGAGGGCGTTGCGGCGGGCGTGCTTGTTTACCACTACCCTCTCAGGAAGCCCCTTGGCCCTGGCGGTGAGAATATATCCCTTACCCAGGGATTCCAGCATGCTGGAGCGCATAAGCCTCATAATGAAAGCCATCTGGACCACCACAAGGGTAGTTACCGGCAGGACAAGATGTCTTAAGGCGTCCAGAAGGACAGTTCCATTGAGATTGAGAATAGCGTCAAGGAAATTAACACGAGTATAACGGATGAACTCGGCGGAGTGGACAATCAAATCCTGTGCGGTACTCAGCCGGTTGGGTGGCAGGAAGCCCCTTATGGCGCCGTAGAAGATCATTAGCAGTAGTAGCCCCAGCCAGAAGGTGGGAAGCGACCATCCGAATATGGCCGCTACCCGTGTCCCATGGTCAAGCGGCCTGTCTTTGTGGGCGGCGGCCTTAGTGCCGAAGAACACGCCCGTGAAAATGATAATCGGTGTGGCGAATATTGCCAGTTCCAGGGTGGCCGGCAGAAAATGCCAGATAGCGTCAAAGACCGGCATGTTTACCACTCTTGAATAGCCCAGATTACCGCTGAAGACCTGGCCAATCCAGGTGCCGTACTGTACCCAGAACGGTTGGTCAAGGCCATAAGTCTCGATGACTAGCGGTAGATCCATCATCTGCCTGGGGTCGGTTACATAGAGAGTTGCCCGCTCTATCGGAGAAAACATCATGGTAAGGGCGAAGATGAAGATGGTCACCCCGAACAGCACAGGTATAAGAAGAAGCAGGCGCCTGATTATATACGTCCTGAGTTCCAAATCACCCCTTTATACCATAAGAAAACCCCCGCCTGCAAGCGGGGGTTTTCCAGGTTGTATCACCAGCTCGCAAGATCACCCCTTTATATCATGAAAGAACCCCCGCCTGAAAGCGGGGGTTCTTTGGGTTGTCTCACCAAGCTCACTAGGAGCCTTGAAACATCACTCTTAGCTTTAGCCTCCGATAGCCATATTGAAGAAGAATGCATCGATGGAAAGCGAAGGTAGGTCTTTGTAGACCAGGAGGCCTGTCTCCTCGTCCATCTCGTCAAAGTTAGTCGCCGGAACATAGACAAGGTCGGCGTCACCAGCTTGTAGTGCCAGCTTTCGAGTAGACCATTCATCTCTCACCTTGGTGATGACATTCTCAAACGGGACTGAGCCGCCATAGTAGCCGGTGAAATCCTCCAGTATGATCTGATCACCGGCAGCCCACGAGGACAGTTTCCACGGTCCGGTACCATTGGGATCGTCGAAGAGGACCGAGTCGCTAGGAGTTGTAGTAATGCTGTCACTGTAAGCCTGAGCGGTTCCTTCAGTGCCGTCCCAGCCGCCCTTGACAACGGTGGATTCCTTGTCGACAATACAGGCCCATTGGCCACACAGAATCTGCTGAAATGCCGTCAACCAGTAGTCACCATATAGCGTGAAGACTACGTCATTGCCGTCATCTTCCACCGCCGCATCAATAGCTGCAAATGTAGTGTCAGTGTAATGCCATACATCCGGGCCTAGTAGCGGCTGGTAGAACATCCAGATTGGTCCACCGGTTCTATCCTGGACCATCGCCCTCTCGAAGGTGTATTCCACATCTGAGGCGGTCAGGTTATTACCATCGTGGAACTCTACGCCCTCCTTGATAGTGAAACGCAATTCCAGAGAAGTTGCGTTGAATGTCCCAGTATCGGTAGCCAGAAGGGGTATAAACTCCGAAGTCGAGTTACCGTCATAGTAAATGAGCTGGTCATAGATCATACCCACCTGCATAGCGCTGGCTGTGTCGTAAATCCAGGCCGGATCCAGGGAGTCGATTTCTCCGATGGTCTCGAAGATAAAATCATTAGGGTTGTTGAATGGATGGTCCCCATTATCCGACTTGCTCATGTCA
>DAOVRI010000015.1 GCA_030628245.1 Dehalococcoidales bacterium | reverse complement strand
TCCAGCTCCAGCTGGAGCAGGGCCGGGGTGAGGTGCCCCGATTCGCGGGCGAAATCATCGTACTTGTTAAGCGCGGTAACCTCGATGATGAGCAGGTGCGGTGATACCTGCCGCCAGCATTCGTCCAGTCCCGGCCCGGTATCCGAGGTATAAAAAACCTTTTTACCGTCGGCGGAGGTAACCTCGTAGCCGACGGTGGGCACAGCGTGATTCACCGGCACCGGCAGTACCGTATAGCCGGCGACTGACTCCGTACGGCCGGGTTCCACCGTGTTGAAACGTACCGCCGGTTTGTCCGGGGGTTTCTCCAGGAAATCGGGGTAGAGGTTATCGTTCAGCAGGTGAGCCGACAGGGCTTCATGGACAGGGCGGATAGAGTAGATATCTATGGTATTTTCGTGAAGATAGAAATTCATGCCCAGGGCCGGTATGTCCCGGATATGGTCGTAATGCTGGTGGGTAAGCAGGACGGCCTTGAGTTTTTGCTGCGCCGGGAAGGACAGGCTGGAGGTGAGGGCGCCGGCATCTATCACCAGGACATCGTCGATTAACAGGCTGATACAACGGGTGTCCCGCGATTCTAAGTTGTGCGCGCCGAGAATCTGAACTTTCATTACGATTGCCCCTTTTCTGATATTCTAAAAGGATTATACCTGGTTTCGTAATCGTAGGTGTCAATGCCTTCCTTCTTTTTCAGCCAGTTGACGATGGCGTAGGTGGCCGGCGTGCATACGCCCTCGATGACTACCTTGGCAAGCCAGTGGTGCAGTATCATTGTCGGCACGGAGGCGCCGGTGCCGATGAAGGCCAGGGTAATGAATATGGAGGTGTCCAGCCCCTGCCCGATTATCGTTGAACCGATGGTCCTGCTCCACAGCCAGCGGCCTCTGGTCAGTATTTTCATCCTGGCCAGGATGGCGGAATTGACGAACTCCCCGGCCAGGTAACCGAGGAACGAAGCGGCCAGCAGTCTGGGTGTGTAGCCTAAAATACTCTCGTAAGACCCCTGCCCCTCCCAGAAGGAAGCCGAAGGAAGGATTTGCCCCACCCAGGCGAAGAAAACGAAAACCAGGTTGCAGATGAAACCGAGCCAGATAACTCTCCTCGCCACGCGGTAGCCGTAGACCTCGGTAAGAACGTCGCCGAAGATATAGCTCAGGGGAAAAACGAAAATGGCCGCCGGCAGGGTAAACGGGCCGAGGCTGGTTACTTTAACGGCAGTAACGTTGGCGGTAATAAGGCAGGTGATAAAAACGGCGATGATTATCACCAGGCGATATGAAATCTTCATTTCCTATATCCAGCGGCGGCGGCGGAAGAAGAAGAGCATGCTGCCGGCAATAATCAGCATCACCAGCAGCAATATAAGAAATGATTGTATACTTCCCCTTTCCACTCCGCCGGGTAATGTGACGTTCATTCCATATAGACTGGAGACTATTAAGAACGGCAGGACAATCGTGGAAAAGATGGTCAACAGGCGCGTGACCCGGTTGATGCGATAGGTGGCCAGGGTATAGTCCGTATCTTTAAACACCTCTATAACCTCTTTTAATTCGTCCAGGGTATCGCATATCTTGTTCATGTGGTCCGTAAGGTCGCCGAAATATACGGTCAGGTCCACTTTGGTAAACCTTTTCAGTCTTCTTTCCAGGGACATAAAGAGCGTGCGCGTGGGGAACATGACGCGCCGCTGGGCGATGATGTCCCGTCGTAATATACTAAGCTCTATGGCCGTCTCGACATCCGCATCGAAGACGTTGTCCTCCATGTCTTCCATCAGGCTGAGGATTTTATCCAGGACGGGGAAATAAGAGTCGATGGAACGGTCGAGTATCCGGTACAGCAGGTAACCGGAGCCGTTGCTGAAATACTCTTCGCGGGAATCCTCGTTAGCCTGGCAGTCGCGGAAAAGTGCGGTCAGCGTTCTCAGTTCCCCGGTATGCAGCGTGATGAGGAATTTCTCGCCGACGAAGGCCGACCACTGCCGCTTGGTGGTAACCCTCGTTTCTTTATCGAAAACCGGCAGGTGGAAGATGACGAACAGATACTCCGGATATTCGTCTACCTTGGGAATCTGCTTGCGACTAAGACAGTCATCCAGGTCCAGAGGATGGAAATGGTAGTTTTCCTCCAGGTATTCAATCTCCCGCTCGGTCGGGGGCTGAATATTGACCCAGGTCAAATCGCCCCACTTAATCGTCTCAATGTGCGGGGGTTCTTCCCGTACCTGTTCCTCTTCTATCCCCTTTTTCCTGCCCGTTATTCTGGCCATGACTGTTTACCCCTCAGGTCAAGCTCTAAGGTATTTTAGCACAATTGTTGCCCGATAGCACCATGTTTGTTAAACTAAAAATGGAATCAAGAAGGATTAAATATGAAATCAAAGGCGGGTCCCGGCTGGAAAGACAGGTTCACCATCAGTGTAAAAAAGTGGCTGGGGATGAATGTTATCCTCTGCGATAGCTGCAAGTGGAACTGGCGCGGGGCCTGCCGCAATCCAGCACGCCCCAACGCCACCTGGTGTCCCGAATACGAAAAACGGGGTTAGTCTTACTTTCTCTCGATAATTGTCGCCATCCCCTGACCGCCGCCGATACACAGTGTCGCCAGGCCGAGTTGAAGGTCACGCCGCTCCATCTCGTAGGCAAGCGTCACCAGAATCCTGGCACCGGTGCAGCCGATGGGGTGCCCGAGAGATATGCCGCTGCCGTGCAGGTTCGTCTTGCCCATATCTATACCGAGTTCTCTGACCACGCCTAATGATTGAGAAGCAAAGGCCTCGTTCAGTTCAATGTAGTCTATATCGTTCAGGTTGAGTCCGGCCAGCTTGAGGGCTTTCTTGGTGGCCGGCACCGCTCCCAGGCCCATATAGGCCGGGTCGACACCACCAGCAGCATAGGAGCGGATGGTTGCCATCGGCTTGAGGCCGAGTTCCCTGGCTTTCTCTGCCGACATCACTACCAGGGCGGCTCCGGCATCGGTTATGGCCGAAGCGTTACCGGCGGTGACGCCGCCATCCGCTTTGAATACCGTTGGCAGCTTGCCCAGAAGCTCCATCGAGGTCTCCCTGGGGTGTTCATCGATATCGAACATCCTGGTCTCGCGCTTGACCTTAACCTCTACCGGCACTATCTCTTCCTTGAAGATGCCGTCCCGGGTGGCCGCCAGGGCGCGGTTGTTGCTTTCCAGGGCGAATTTATCCTGTTCCTCTCTGGTGATACCGTATTTCTCGGCGATGTTCTCCGAGGTCACGCCCATGTGGTAGTTGTAGAATATCTCCCAGAGTCCGTCGTGAACCATGCCGTCGACCATCTCGGCGTTGAACATCCTGGCTCCCCACCGCATCCTGGGAACATAGTAGGGGACGGCGCTCATGTTTTCGATACCACCGGCCACGATAACCTCGGCATCGCCGGTCTTGATGGCCTGGGCGGCCAGGGCTACCGCTTTCATGCCGGAGGCACAAATCTTGTTAACCGTGAAGGCGTTGACCTCCTTGGGGATGCCGGCGTAGATGGCTGCCTGGCGGGCGGGGTTCTGCCCCTGGCCTGCCTGGATGACGTTCCCCATGATTACCTCGTCCACCAGGACTTCCTGGAGAGAATCGTCCCAGTTATAGTATTTCTTCTCCAGTTCGATAAGTCCTTCGCCCTTAAGTGACTCCGGTGCGTAGCTGGCGTCGCCCTTCGGTTTCAGGCCCGCCTTCTTGAGGGCCCCCTCGATGACGATGCTGCCCAGCTTTATCGCCGGTACGTCCTGCAATGCGCCCCCGTAATTACCTATGGCTGTTCTGACACCACTGACAATGACGGTTTCACTCATGTGTTTTCTCCTTTCGTTCCATTAAAAATATCGGGTCGTTATCTTGAGAATTTATAATTCTATTTAAAAAGTGAAAAGGCTGGCGCCACCGCTGACCTCGATGGCTTCACCCGTGACGTAGCTCGATTCCTCGGAAGCCAGGAAAACGAGCACGTTGCTGAGTTCCTGCGGGGTGCCGGTTCGGCGCATGGCCATGCGCTTGACGATGCGCTCCTGGAATTCCGAGGCTACCTCGTGCCAGCTGCCGCCGTCGAATACCCCGAGCACGATAGCGTTGCAGGTGACGCCCTTGCGGGCACCCTCCAGCGCCACCGTCTTGGTAAGACCGATAAGTCCGGCCTTGGTCGTGGCGTAGCTGCACTGGCCGGCGCCGCCCATGGTGCCGGCAATGGAAGAGATGTTGATAATGCGTCCCCAGCCCCGCTCCAGCATGCCCGGCATGCAGCACTTGATGGTATTGAACGGGCCGGTCAGGTTAACGCTTAAATCCTTTGCCCAGTCCTGGATTTTCATCCTGGCGATGGTCGCCGCGCGCACGATGCCATAAGCGGCGTTATTGACGAGGATATCAATCGGTCCCAGCGCTTTCTCCACCATACTGACGGCGGCTTCAACCTCGTCCATGTTGGCGACGTCCATCGCCACCGCCATCGCCTGCCTCCCCATAGCCTTGATTTCCTTGGCTACTGCCTCCGCTTTCTCCATGTGGGTGTGACCGACAACGGCAACCTTACAGCCGGCTCCGGCAAGGGACAGGCAATGCACCCTCCCCAGTCCGCCGGAGCTACCCGTGACCATGGCCACTTTCCCTTCAATACTCATCGTTTTTCTCCTTTAGCAGTTATGGATAGTATATTCGGGGAAAAACACGACTGGCTGCCTGCCCGAAAAGAGGCAGGGCCGATTTTCCCGTTATTGATTATACTCGTAAAACCCCTTACCCGTTTTCCGTCCGAGTTGCCCGGCGGCGACCATGTCTTTCAGGAGTGCTGGCGCGGCGTACTGCTCGTCCCGGAGCTTGTCGTAGATACCGTTGACGATGAACAAGACCGTGTCCAGTCCGATGAGGTCGGCCAGGGCCAGCGGTCCCATCGGGTAATTCAAGCCCAGGGCCATCGCGGTATCGATGTCTTTGGCAGTGGCGATGCCGGATTCGACCATGCGGATGGCGTTCATAATTTGCGGCGTCACAAGACGGTTGACGATGAAGCCGGGCGAGTCCTGAACGATAACATACGTCTTACCCAGGGACTCTCCGAAATCCCGGGCTGTATCGAGGGTCGCCTCGCTGGTGGCGGTCGTCCGGATTATCTCCAGCAGTTTCATCACCGGCACCGGATTGAAGAAGTGCA
The DNA here is from genome assembly GCA_030628245.1 of Dehalococcoidales bacterium. Classification (GTDB taxonomy): domain Bacteria; phylum Chloroflexota; class Dehalococcoidia; order Dehalococcoidales; family RBG-16-60-22; genus JAFGPF01. The sequence continues at coordinate 9,708 of DAOVRI010000015.1, read as the reverse complement.
TCCCCAGCACCCGGTCCGGTCGTCCCGTGGCCGCCGCCATGTCCGTGATGGGAAGGCAGGAGGTATTGGTGGCCAGTATCGTACGTTCCGGGCAGACCTTGTCCATCTCGCCGAATATCTTCTTCTTCAGGTCCAGGTTCTCCACGGCGGCTTCAATTACCAGGTCGCATTCACCGAAGTCCCGGGTATCGGTCGTCCCCCTGATGCGTGCCAGGGTGGCATCCCTGTCTTCCTGTGTTATCCTTTCTTTCTGCACGCTCCTGTCCAGCGAGGACTCGATTGCCGCCAGTCCCTTATTTAAGAACTCGTCGCTTATTTCGGAGACGACGACTGTATATCCCGCTTGAGCGCATACCTGGGCGATGCCGCCGCCCATCTGCCCGCAGCCGACCACTCCGACTTTACTGATTTTCATAAGCGTAGCTACTTCCTCGTCCGACAGGATATTACATTTCCGGGGGTATATTTTAACAGGAAGAATACCGATATAAATTGTAACACAGGGCTTAAATCGCGTCAAAGCCACGGCACCCACGGTATTTTTAATATATATTTGTACTATTGCAATTATAACAAACACATAGTACAGTATATGAAAGGAGGAAAGAACATGTCTTTGAGATTGAGAAATGGCAGTAAAATAGCCGGTGCTGTATTGATTGTAGTTCTGCTGGTTGGTCTGATTCCGGGCGTAATCGGCTGCACCGCGGAAGAAGAATTCCCGTTACACGACCCTCTGGTGAGATTTAAGATAGCCACTACTACCAGTCTCTACGATACCGGTCTCTGGTATCACCTGGAGCCGATATTCGAGGAGCTGGCCAATGTGGAAATGGATATTGTCTATGCCGGCACCGGTATCGCTCTTGAGTATGGCAGGAGAGGCGATGTCGATGCCATCATTGTGCATGATAGAGCTAGAGAAGACGTGTTCATCGCCGATGGTTACGGTATCAACCGCAGGAATTTCGGATATAATTTCTTCCTGATTGCCGGACCTCCTGATGACCCCGCGGGTATCACCGGTTCAACGGCGGCTGAAGCATTAAAGAAATTGCACGACGAAGGTGTAAAAGATGCTGACACCGTGAAATTCGTTTCCAGGGGTGATGATTCCGGCACCCATGCCAAGGAAAAACTTATCTGGAAGGAAGCCGGTTTCGACTACGAGGATGTCCGCAATTCGGGTGAATGGTACGTGGAAGCCGGTAAGGGAATGGGGCCCACCCTGCTGATGGCTAACGAGATGCAGGCATACGTCATGGCGGATATATCGACTTTTCTGGCATATAACCTGAAAAGAGACCTGAGCATAGAGCCGATTGTGGATAAAGACTCGATATTCCTCAATGTATATGCGGCTATAGCCATCAACCCGGAAACGCATCCGAAGGCTGAAATCGATATCGCCAATCAGTTCATCAACTGGCTTATATCCGACGAGGTTCAGGAGATAATCGGCACTTACGGGACGGCGGAATACGGACGTCCCCTTTTCTTCCCCATCGCCAGCTGCGACATGCCGGGCTGTCCCCCGGTTGAAGACTACACCACACCGGTTCCTGCATATATGAAATAACATATGATGGAGCTTTAATTAATTGACGGAGCTATGGAACGGCCTGGTAAAGGCCGTAGAACTTATTATTTCCTTAGACCCGGAGGTCATGCAGATAGCCGGGAGGTCGTTGATGATAGCCGTAAGCTCGACTGTCATCGGTTCCGTGATTTGCATACCCGTCGCCAGTATCATTCACTTTAACCGGTTCCGCGGCAAAAGGTTCCTTGTCAGTCTGATTCAGACGTTCTACAGCGTGCCCACTGTTGTTATCGGTCTTTTTGTCTTTGTTTTCCTTTCTAATACCGGTCCGCTGGGCGGACTCGGATTTCTTCATACCCCTGTGGCAATTGTCATAGGGCAGGTCATTCTGATTACTCCGATATTGCTCGGACTGACCATTTCCGCACTGAGTGGTGTGGACAGGGCGATTCTGGATACGGCCCGTTCCCTGGGCGCCAGCGGTTTGCAGATGGCGGTGCTTGTCGTTAAGGAGGCGAGGTTCGCCGTCGTGGCGGCGGTAATCATGGGGTTTGGCCGGGCCATCTCCGAGTTGGGTATATCCCTCATGGTCGGCGGCAATATCAGGGGCTTTACGCGTGTTATCACCACGGCTATTTCACTGGAGACATCCAAGGGTGATATTGAGCTTGCCATGGCGCTGGGAATCATTCTCATTTTCATAGCGCTGGTGGTCAACATAGTAATGAACAGGATACAGCAGAGGTAAATCATGCCCTTAATAGAAACGAGAGACTTGTGGCAGCGGCGGGATGGACAGGACATCCTGAAAAACATCAACCTGAGGGTCGAACGAGGTGAGGTTTTTGCCTTAATCGGTCCTACCGGTGCCGGCAAGACGACGTTACTGCGCCTTATTGACATGCTGGATACACCCGCGGCGGGGAAAGTGTTTTTTGACGGCGCTGACGTGAACGCCTCCGAGAAGGTAAGACTGGAAATGCGCCGTCGGATATCGTTCGTACTCCAGAAGCCGGTGGTTTTCAACACGAGCGTTTATGATAATGTTGCCTGCGGCTTGAGATGGCGCGGCATGGGCAGCAAGCATATTCGTGAAGAAGTGGAAGGTATTCTGGATACGGTGGGGCTTACCGGGTATAAGCACAGAAATGCCCGGACGCTATCCGGGGGCGAGGTGCAAAGGGTAGCCATAGCCCGGGCGATTGCCGTCCAGCCGGAAGTATTGCTCCTTGACGAGCCTACCGCCAATCTCGACCCCGTTTCGGCTTCGAGGATTGAGGAGTTGATAGCCGACGTCATAAAGCGTGCTACCATCATCGTGATTATGGCGACCCATGATATGTCGCAGGGACAGCGTCTCGCCGACAGGATTGGTGTGCTCGTCGACGGCGAGATGGTTCAGTCCGGCGGCTCGAGGGAGATTTTCACTTTGCCCAGAAACAGGCAGGTAGCCGAGTTCGTTGGTATGGAAAACATCATCGACGGGGTGGTTATCTCCAATGAGGGTGAAATGGCTGCCATAGACATTAATGGCAGGATTATCGAGGCGGTAACCGATTTCGATGTCGGGGAAGAGGTCTCGGTCTGCATGCGTCCGGAAGATGTAACGGTGGCCCTGGCTAAACTTTCCAGCAGCGCCCGGAACTGCCTGGCGGGTAATATAACCTGGACAGTGTCCGCCGGACCGCTCTGTCGTGTCGAGATAGACTGCGGTTTTCCGCTGGTGGCACTGGTTACCATCAGGTCTGCCGAAGAAATGGCTTTGAAAAAGGGAACGCAGGTTTACGCCACCTTTAAAGCGGTGAGTATCCATGTCATCAGACGACATTGACAGCCTGATAACATTGATGATATATTTCTCTATACTGGCAGCGTAGCTCAGTGGTAGAGCAGGGGACTCATAATCGCCTGCTACTACGTGTAGCTAAAATTAGGCACGAAATAGGCGATTTGAGGCCAGTTGAGCAGAGGATTCTTAAAGCGGATGATTCAGGCGGACGGGCAAAAAATGGAAAATGGTAACAACACCAAAAACAAACACCCAGCTAACCCTAAGAAACCTAATAGGGGATTTCCTACTATCACGCCACCATCTCCGACCCCAAACATTGCTCTTCTACCGGAACTACCTTCATAACTTCGAGTGGTATGCCCAAACCAACGGCTGGCCGCCAGATGCCGGTGACATCACCCGCGACCACATCAGGGCATTTCTGTCCTATGTCTAATCACACGGATAATACAACCAAGACGACTATAAAGCAAGCCATAGATGATGCTATTCCTTCTGTCACTGCTCAGTCAAATTATTGGTAGCGCAATCCGGGCGAAAAAAGTGTGCTGAATTTCACGCCTAAGAACCAAGCGCAAGAAGTGAAAAAAAAGAACCTTTTTTTTGGGGGGGTAGGTCAACTCAGGCCAATGCAAATTTGCTACCTCATAGCCAACTCTGGTAGCCGGCGTTGTTTTTACCACAGACATGTGAGTTTACTCGTGATTACCTACGAGCACTATAGAACTATCTACTAGATATAGTACTGTATACACTGGGACAAAGCCTACTGATCCTACGTGATCATACACACCCTGGACCACTATCTCCTGTCCTGGGTAGAGATATAAGTCTGCTACTAACTTCGCTGCCTCCCCATGAAACTCAAAACACAAGCAGTCAAATTCAGGCTAGTAGGAGCCTTCATATTTAAACCAGATTTCAGATAAAGCGGGAGCTTCTCGGGCTTCATCTGACGACACCGATAATACCTTGCCTGTTACGCGGAAAGCGTCACCGCTATGCGTCTCTATATCCCCAGCCATAAGATCTTGAGATATTTGCCCGGAAGGCAACGAGTTGAAACGGTGGGGAGAGCACAAGCGTGAAGGCAAACCGCCACTCATCCTCTATCGAGGGGAGTCTTGCAGGGAATGTGCAGTAAGGGAGCGATGTACCACTGGCGAGGCGCGTATAGTGAGTCGAGATGGGCGGGAGCCACTTTTAGAGGCCATGAGGCAGAAGCTGAAGATTGAGGGAGGTAAGCAAATCTACAAGAAGCGTGGATACACGGTAGAGCCGGTTTTCGGAGAGATGAAGTGGGATAGCAGAAAACCATCGATGAGCTTGCGTGGCTTGGTGAAGGTGCGGGGGGAGTTTTCTCTAATGTGCCTGGTGCACAATGTGAAGAAGATCGTGAAGAAAGTGCTCGAGGGCGCAGTAAGTTTGCCTGGGAAGTATGGCAAGCTGGTCGAAGAGGCTATACCCAGATACAGGCAAGAACAATTGACTTTGGTCGGGGCCGAGGTGTAATATCAGCCTTGAGAGTGGACAAAAGTAGGCGAAAGAGAGTGGTAATCTTCAAGGGATAACGATTAAAGTTCCGGAGACAATCCATGGTCGGTGATTAACTTCCGGCAGAGAAGGTTTTTAGACAGCCTGTGAAAATGATTAAAAAACTACTATCGTTATGGAAATAGGAGAAAAACTACAGTGTCATTCCCGCCCCGTATCGGCGTACGGGGTAAACTTCAGCGGGAATCCAGGCGGGTAAAGCTGGCTGGATTGTCGGGTCAAGCCCGACAATGACAAGAAGTTATGTAAAATTTATGGCCAAAAAAATCAAGCTGCCGCTAACTGAAGATATGATAACAGAGCTAAAGGCTGGTGACGACGTCTTGCTATCCGGCGTCCTCTATGCTGCCCGCGACGCCGCCCATAAGAGAATGGTAGAAGCCCTGGAAAGAGGGGAGCCTCTGCCTTTTGATATCAAGGGACAGACGATATACTACACGGGCCCGGCATCGGCTCAACCGGACCCACCACCAGCAGCCGGATGGATGCTTATACTCCCCGCCTGCTCCTCAGGGGACTCAAGGGAATGATTGGCAAGGGTGCACGGTCAGCAGAAGTAAAGGATGTCATGAAAAAACACAGTGCCATATATCCGGCGGCTATCGGCGGTACCGGAGCACTAATCTCAAAAACTGTTACTAAATCGGAAGTGGCAGCCTACGATGACCTCGGGCCGGAGGCGGTACTGCGCCTTGAGGTCAAAGACTTCCCGGCGACGGTTATCAACGATATCCACGGCGATGACCTGTATTTAGAGGGAAAAGCAAAGTACAGGGCAAGTAAATAATCTAAAGGAGGCTCTAAGAATGGCAAAATCGGAATGGATAGACATCTCGTATCCACTGAGCGAGGACATAATATACTGGCCTCAGGACCCTATCCCGCCAGATATTAAATCCAACTCTCATACGTCTGAAGAAGGTACTCTTACGATGACTCAGATGACAATCAATACTCATCACGGCACCCATGTTGATGCTCCCCGCCATTTTTACCCCGACGGTACGAGCATTGATGAGATGCCCCTGGATACCATTATGGGTCCCGTGCGGGTGATTGAAATCAAGGATACCGAATCAATCAAGCCCGAAGAACTGGCAGCTCACGATATCCAGCCCGGTGAACGTATTCTATTCAAAACGGTAAACTCATCATATTACAAGCTGGGTAAGTTCGTCGAAGACTTTGTTTTCATATCTAGTGAAGCAGCCCAATTCCTCAAGGATAAAAAGGTCTCGGTTGTCGGTATAGATTATCTTGGCGTAGGAAGTTTCAGGGATAGAGCCAATCTGGTTCAGGTGCACCAGACGTTTCTCGGCAGTGGTATCTGGATTATTGAAGCGCTCGACCTGTCCAATGTAAAAGCCGGACGGTATGAAATAATCTGCCTGCCGGTTAAGATAAAACATGGTGACGCCGGGCAAGCCCGCGCTATCGTCAGGCCTTTATAGACAGGTAAAGCGGGGAAATAATATTAACAAAGGACTGGCCGTGCCGGCGTGGTCAGCAGGATGTCTGAAGACTGATAATGTACTCCGTTGTCCAGTATTTCATCCTGCCAGAGGTCCTGTGCCTTTATCAGCTTGAACACACGCCCCGGACAGGGTAAAGTAGTGGTAGGGGGAAGTGTACGTTCAGGAGTCCTTATGATTAAAGCAAAACACATTAATCGGCTGAGGCAGATTATTGGCAAAGACAATGTGCTGACCTCAAAAGAAGACCTGCTTGCCTACTCTTATGACGCTACCAATCTATGGTCGCATATGCCGGACGTGGTCGTATTGCCGTCCAATGCCGAACAGATATCGGAAATTCTAAAATTCGCCAGTGAATATCAGATTCCGGTTACTCCCAGAGGGAGCGGCACTAACGTGAGCGGTGGTTCCATACCGATAAAAGGCGGCATCGTTCTATGCGCCACCAGAATGAGCCGAATTATTGAGATAAACAAGACCAACCTGAATGCTACGGTAGAACCCGGGGTCATTCTTCAGGACTTTAATACTGCCCTGGCTGAAGAAGGCCTGTTTTTCCCACCCGACCCCCAGAGCTTTGCAGGCTGCACGATGGGCGGTGTGGTAGCAGAGAACTCCGGTGTCCCTTCATGCCTGAAATACGGGGTAACCAAACAATACGTCCTCGGCCTCCAGGTAGTTCTGGCAGATGGCAGAGTAATGAAAATAGGCGGCCTCACACCGAAGAACAGGACTGGGTATGATAGATAACATAGCTACATGGTTACCTGGCCTGTTCTTTTAAGTTCCGGCCGACCCGCTGTGGATACAATGAGAATTGATAGCTAGGTATATATCTAAACTATTATTTAACTAAGGATGAAAGGCATGAAAATGAAGAACTATGACGTCATTTATCCCGACCCCCTGCCCGCTGGAGTTATTCTTGAGAAAAACATCATGGTCCCGATGCGGGACGGCGTTAAGATTGCCATTGATATCTACAAACCGGCTGTTGGCAAGGGGCCCTGGTCTGTAATTCTGGCGTACTCGCCGTTCCCGAAAGAACGCTCTTTTGAAAGCGCCAAGCCCGCCTTCTATTGCCCGAACGGGTACGTGTGCGTCCAGTCCGCAGAAAGGGGAATCGGCTTCTCACAGGGGCAGTTCTCGTTTCACGGCGTCAAGGCGGCCCGGGACGGCTACGATATGATAGAGTGGATAGCCGGGCAACCCTGGTGTAACGGCAACGTGGGTATGATGGGAGCGTCAGGCTACGGCGTCATGCAGTGGATGACGGCCCCCCTCAACCCTCCCCACCTCAAAGCGCTAGTAGTACTGGCAACAACCGATAACTACCGTGGCCTCTGCTATCCCGGGGGTGTCCTGCGCAAGCCTTTTGTCCTGAATTTAGTCTCAGGAATAGCTCAGGGGGCTATCTGGCCCGGCCCGGTTCCCGGCAAGGAACCGCCTATCAATGTTCTCGCTGAAATATTCGCCAACGGCGAAGACGGGCCATTCTGGTGGGAACACGGCGGTGGCTGGACAAGGATAGACGAGATAAAAGCCCCCGTTCTGAATATTGTGAACGTACCCAACCGGCTGCACGCCTATTATCACCTGAGGTCGTATGCCGATATCAAATCGCCGAAAAAGCTGGTGACCACGCCCTGGACCAATGAGAACTATCAACCGTGGATATTCGAGACCACCTCCTTTAATCAGTATATACTCAGATGGCTGGACCACTGGCTGAAGGGCATTGACACCGGTATCATGGACGAGCCGGAAATAGCCATTTATGATAACGGCACCGGCGCCTGGCGGTACGAGAACGAATACCCGCTGGCACGCACACAATGGCAAAAATATTACCTGCACGGAAAGACCTCGCCGCAAGAAGCCGGTGGACTAATCAGCCGGACGCCGCCGATGGAAAGGGATAAACCGGAGGTCTACCATAACATCAGCTTAAACACCGAGATGATAGCCGCCTACGGGATAATCGGCGGGCCGCCGGAAAGTGGGACTGGTCAAGCACGGTTTGTCGTTTATACAACTCCGCCCCTCGAAGAGGACCTCATGGTCTGGGGGCCGGTCAGCTTCACCTTGTACGCCTCGACAACAGAAGAAGTCACCACCGACTGGTCATTTTTCGTCAAGATGGGAGAAATGGTACCCGGAGGCGTACCTCTTAATCCTGTAACCGGCAAGCCTGAGATAAAACCAGAAGTAACTGACCTCTGGACACCGCGCGAGGTCCATATCTGGAGCTATGGTTGCCTCAAGGCCAAATTCAGAGAGGTCGATGAGAAGATGTCCCGGCCCGGCATGCCCTGGCATTCCTTCCAGAGACCGGCGGATTTGAAGCCAGACACAGTATGCGAGTTTCAGATTGAGCTACAGCCTGTGTTTAAGACCTTCAAAAAAGGGGCCAGGATATGGCTGAAAATCGCCAGCGATGATGCGCTTTACTCCACCTGGGATAGCTCTTCCCGGTATGTGGCGAGGCCTCTGTTGCCGGCGAAAGACGATGTCTATATCTACCAGGATAAAAAACACCCTTCCCATTTACTCCTGCCGGTCATTCCCGATGCCCCCGAGATACAGCCGGTGAAATCGCCCCTGCGTGACGCCGTGCCGGGCGCTCCGCGGTTTACTGAGTGAAGGAGTAGTCTTCGCTAGAAATGATATAGTTAATGCCATGTTAAAAATAATATGCATCAGACGGTAAAACGAATATAGGTAGTCCTCTTTCTTTTGATGATAGCCCAGTTCAGAAGGATATGGTTTATTGGAGCTCAAATAGTTCGGCTTTTAAGGACATTGATGAATTACTCCTTTTTAAAGTGACTCGGATGCCGCAAGCGATGTTGATTCAGCACACATCAGTAGAATGAAGTAATAGTAAGCCAAATTGTTACTTAAAAAGAACGAGTAGCTCGGAATCCAAAAAAGGGCGGACTAATTCAGGACTAGCAGACCTTCTCTATAATCAGCGCTATTTTTTCCCTTTATTTGGCTCTCATCCACACCGCGTTTTGCTATATATGATTAGTTTATAAAATTCTAGCGATTCCCCCAAGCTGGGGAGTATTTACTTATTATTCGGTCAGGTCTAGGGATATTAGTTTAAGCTGGGTGTATTCCTCCAGTCCGAGGATGTGATTTTCCTTGCCGAAGCCGCTTTCTTTGAACCCTCCCCAGGGCAGTTCGTTGCCAATTATCATGTTGACGTCGGATGTCAATAGTGGACACCAAACCTTTCATGCTGCCAGCAGCCCTGCATAGAATCTTTGTTCATAGACCACCGGTGACAGGAATCCAAGTCTTGCCTGTCGGCGCTGCCGGTTATAGAAGATCTCGATATA
>DAOVRI010000121.1 GCA_030628245.1 Dehalococcoidales bacterium | reverse complement strand
TGGCTACTGGCGTTATTGGAACTCTGTCACTGGTGGCAGCCCTCAGGTTGCCACTTTCCACAGCAACCACTGGTTCCGTTGGAGAGACACTAAAGCGGGGACGCAGCGAGATATGGGGGGATATTAAAACCATCTTGACTAATCGCGGTATTCTGGCCACAAGCGTCATCGAGGCAGTACAGTACTTTGCTTTTGGCTGTCTGGAAGTCTTTCTACCTATCTACTTATATGAGCGAGTAGGATTTTCAACTTTAGGGATTGGCCTACTATTTACCATACAGATAGTGGTAGCTACCCTGACCAAGCCAGTGATGGGACGCCTGTCCGACCGCTACGGCCGTGTGCTGATGATATCGACCGGTTTAATGCTGGGCGGTATTACCATGGCCTTAATGACTTACTCACAGAACTATTTGATGCTGGCTTTTCTTATCGGGCTGTTCGGTCTGGGACTGGCTACGGTTACGGCTTCGAGTGCGGCACTCGTTGCTGATTTATCTCAGGCTTCCAGCCACGGTGGTGCACTGGGTGTCCTCTCCAGCGTGATGGACGTAGGCCATTCCACAGGTCCTATGGTCGGCGGTTTATTAATCAGTGCCTACCATTACAAAACAGCGTTTGGGATAGTCGGCGCTGGTCTTGTCCTGGCGAGCCTGGTTTTTGGGCTCATGATGCGCCGGACCCCCAAACATATATCGTAATAGCGTAATAAGAAATCGATAGCCACTCTTGTCCCAAACCACCCGTTTTCAGGTTGCACATTCTGACGGATTGTGTAATACTCCATAACCACACTGCACAATCCTGACTATTGTGTGACCAAACCACGCCTGCCTTCGACAAAAAGTCAGGAGGTAAAATTTAGAAAAACAGCTAGATACGAACTTCTCCCGACAAGGGGCTATGAATAAAGTGGTGCGTATTGGGAAAGTGGTGCGTATTGGGAAAGTGGTCGCTAATCCTATACACGGCTCTTTCACAGGAGATTACATTCTGCGATTTTTGAAAAGCTAAGGGTTCCCCGGCCTTCGGATTTTTCTCAAGAAGTCCCGTACTCTTCCTTCTTCGGGGCACTTAAGGAACCCAGCCTTTTCTCTTCTACTCCCTTTTTCCCCTTTAGTTTAAACGTCCGGTAATCCCGGTAAGAAATCTTCTCGTTAGGACGTCCGTAACCCAGTTCTTTCAATGCTTCGACGACTTTCTGAAGCTTCGGTGCCATTTCTTGCATCCCCAGGCCCCTCAGGTGTGGCGGAAGCTCCTTCCGCTCTTCAGGTTCCATCCTCAATAAATCGCAGATTGCCTCTACTGCCCAGCGTGCACCTCTCACTGGTGGTGTCTGGTCGCGACCCCCCTCGAAATCAGGCGCGGTCATTCCGCATTTCTCCTTTTCATACAGAGCAAAAGTCATCTCCAGTATCCTGGCATCGGGGTCCATAAGGTCTAAGGCACGTTGAACTCGATTATAGCGTACCCTGAGGCAATCTATGGCGCCGTAATCCTCCTCAAATCTATCGATTACGTATTCCACGGCGGGAACGGAGGCGGCATAATTGAGATTGCCGTTTTCCGATAGCTCCTTGGTAGTAACACCAACCACATAACTTATAAGAAAGGTAGCAGCGACAACAGCTCCACAGGTGCCGACTCCTGTCATGGCGACACCTCCATGGAGCCCTATCATTCCCTGGGTTAGCGCTTCTTGTGTTTCGGATGAAAATAACTCTATATCCTCGGATCTGAATGCGTCGCATATCGCCCCAAAAGTGGCTGGGGCGCAGGCCATGTATTTTGCCCCGAGTTCGTCCGCAAGATGCCCCGCTTTATCTATTATTCTTTCTTTCTTTTCCTCGTCGATCTCTATTTTCCCGATCATTCTTACCTCCTTGTGTTTATAAAATCAATAACTTATCGCACTTTAATTTACACCCAGCGAACTTATATTTGTGAACGAATTAGGCCGGGTATCGTTAATCCCCTCACATGGATCTTTTCACAGATTATCCACCGAGGTACGCCTTTTTGACAATATTGCTAGATCTTATTGTAGCGATGTCACCCTGGAGAACGACTCGACCAACCTGTAGTGCATAACCCATACTGGCTACCCCGAGAGCTAAGTGAACATTCTGCTCAACCAGCAGAACGCTGACTCCTCTCTTATTAATGTCCTTTATAACCTCACCCAATTGCTCAATCACTATGGGAGCCAAGCCTACTGAAGGCTCATCCATCAAGAGCAGCTTAGGTTTAGCCATTAAACCGCGACCGATGGCCAGCATCTGTTGTTCACCCCCGCTCAGGGTTCCAGCCTTCTGATTGCGCCTCCCCCGTAATATGGGGAAGAGCTTGTAGACCTCTTCCAAGTCCTTGTTGATGCCAGCCTTATCTTTGCGTAAGCTGGCACCAAGCTTGAGGTTGCTCAAGACACTGAGATAAGGAAAAAGATGCCTGCCTTCGGGAATGTGGACGATGCCAAGTGTCACAATCTCAGTAGCGGACTTACCGTTTATCCGGCTGCCCGCAAACCGAATTTCCCCCGAGGTTAACGGCGTCAACCCGGACAAGGCCCTCAAAATAGTGCTTTTACCGGCTCCATTGGCACCAATAATGCTGACCACGGACCCCTCGGCAACTTCCAGCGAAACGTCTTGTATTGCTATGGATTTCCCATAGTGCACTGTTATATTTTCAACTTCAAGCAACACGTTCACCACCGAAATAAGCTCGAATTACCTCTTTGTTCTCCCTCACGTCTTTAGGTGAGCCTTCAGCAATTTTCTGCCCAAAGTCAATAACTACAACCCTTTCACATAAATCCAAAATTTTCATGTTATGTTCAACCAGTAGAATGGTTATCCCCTGTTGCTGCATTTTCCTAATAGCAGTTAAAGTGAAATCAATTTCACTTGGGTTCATCCCGGCTATAGGCTCATCCAGTAATAGCAATTTGGGCTTAACAGCCAAGGCTCTGGCAATGCCAAGCATCTTTTGATACCCGTGAGGTAGATTCTTAGCAAGCTCATCCTTAACTTTATCCAGTCCTACCAGCTTCAAGATTTCCAGGGATTGTTCTGAGATATATGCTTCATTACGGCGGTAGTTAGCGGTATTAAAATATATATCTAGCAAACTTGACCTCGGGTGAAGATGGAACGATGTAGATACATTTTGCAAAACAGTAAAATTACCGAATAGAGGGTTTAGCTGAAAGGTCCTGCCTATTCCCAGCCTAGCAATCTCATGGGATTTTTTACCTACAATATCTTTTCCGTCAAATGCTATCTTCCCTTTGGTGGGCCCGTATATGCCGGTAGTGAGATTGAATATGGTGGTTTTACCGGCACCGTTAGGCCCGATAAGGCCTAAAAGCTCTCCTTCGTCGATATGCATGTCAAAATCACGAACCGCAGCCAGACCCCCAAAATATTTGGTCAACCCATTAATCTCAAGAAGCATGGCTCACCTTCTTAGTATTCCGGCGTTCCGTCAACCGCGACCTTACCATCTGAGGTAGGCTGACAAGGCCCTGAGGCATTAAGTACACAACAATTCCAAGAATAGCGGCAGTAACAAAGGGGGAAAACATTTTCAAATCACGGAAAAACTCCGGGATTATAATGAGAATTATGGTTCCGATGATAGGTCCAGCAAAGCTATTGATTCCACCTATGAGCACGTACATAACGAGCCACAGTGTTGCCATGAAGTTAAAGCTAGAGCAAGACAGTACCATATTGTAATGAGTGTAGCCTGCACCAGCCAGACCGACAAAGAAACACCCCACACCTACGGCCAGGATTCTATATCCACTTTCATTTATACCCACACTGGATGCCACAACGTGTGATTGGGCAATAGCTTTCAGGTTTGTGCCGATACGCGAAAATTCGATTCTGTAAAGGGCTATGATGCTGACCAGGGCTAACCCCAGGAAAAAATAATAGTAAGGTATCTTGGAGATAGTACCGGGAAGTAGAGCCGGGATACCGGTGAGACCGCTGTAGCCGCCGGTCCAGCTTCCACCCGCATAAATAATCTGAATTACCCCTATTCCGAAGAAAAGGCTGCCCATGGCATAATACAGCGCCCTTAGTCTGGAAAACGGGTATCCTATCAACATCCCGATGCCTGCTGTTACCAGGGCCGATAACGGAATGGTAATCCAGGGGGACAGGCCAAGCCATTTTGATGCCATAGCGGCCAGGTAAGCCCCGATACCCATGAAAGCGGCGTGGGCCAGAGGGAACTGACCCGAAATAACTATGGTACGAAAGCTGACCGCGGCAATGATGTATATGAAAGTGAGGATAAGCATATGCTGGATATAGGGAGAGCCGAAGAACAGCGGAAGCAAGGCTACAATGACTACCAACCCGGCGTAAACAGCAGGCTTGGTCAGTTCCCTCCTACCTCTTGTAGAAAGCCGCCTGTTCAATATATCTATACCTTTCTTATAATTCTACCTCGTGGCCGAAGAATCCCTGGGGTCGGATTAGTAAAAGAACAACGAGTATGGCAATAGCAGTGGCATTACTGGCAGCTCCGCTTACCAACAGGGGTAATACGGAATCCAGGCTACCGAGGATGAGCCCGGCAATGAAAATGCCGCCGATGCTTCCCACCCCGGCTATAATAGTCAGCATAAGAACTTTTACCAGCATGAAGTCCCCCATAAAAGGACCCAGGCACAAATAAGCACCCATCAGGCATCCAGCTATTGCCGCTAAGCCGCAACCTATGAAAGTGGCGAGGGCAGAAATGCGGTGGACATTTATACCCTGCAAGTAGGCTCCCTCCAGGTCCTGCGAGATAGCCTGCATCTGCTGGCCCCATTTCGTCCGATTTACGAACCAGGTTACCGCCAGAAGGAGGACAGCGCCGATAGCGAAAGTTACAATTCTCTCGTAGCTAACTGATGCAGGTCCAATTTTAAAAATACCCTCGGCAAACGGAGGCAGCGATAATATTTGGGTTCCGGCAATAATATTAACGCCGGTCTGCAGGACCACCGTGATAACTACGCATATCATTACGATGCGGTTGAAATCTCCTACGAAGGGGCGGAAGCAGTACTTCTCCAGGAATATTCCGAATGTAGCTACTATTAGAGTGGTCAGTAATAGGGCTAACCACTGGTTCAGACCCAATGCCGTTATCAACGTCAATCCGATGTAGCCACCCAGCATATAAATGACGCCATGGGCAAGATTGAGTATCCCCAGCATGCTGAAAAGAAAAGCAAAGCCCAGTGCCACCAATATGTACATCGAAGACAATATCAATAAATTGGTTAGCGTCGCGATTATCAGTTCCATATAGCGCTATTTCCTTCTGGTGCCTGTTCCGGCTTGTGCAAACCTATACCGGGGCAGGGGGTTGTATCTCCCCCCACCCCGGTCGTATTACAGAATAAGGGCATTTATTAGGGGATAATTCCGAGGTCTATCCAGCCGGCGGAAGTCTCAACGCCGTCCTTGCATATCTGTACTGACTGGGG
>DAOVRI010000097.1 GCA_030628245.1 Dehalococcoidales bacterium | reverse complement strand
TGATGAACTGACCACCTCGAAGCCGGCTTTCCGCGTCAGTCCCTCGAGTTCGCGGTGGGAGAACAGGTAGTAATAGCGGTAGAGGGTCTTGTCCTTGCTGCGCCAGGGAACCAGCACGTTTTTGGTCTTGAGCCAGAACCTGGGCTGCCAGCGATTCCACACGGTGATAAAGGCCTCGCCGCCGGGCTTGAGCACGCGCCATAATTCCATTAATGCCCTTAATCTTTCCCCGTCATCTTCAATATGGTGGTAGGTAGCCACGGCTATTGCGTGGTCGAATGAATCATCGGCATAGGGGAGGTTCCGGGCATCGGCATCCAGCAGATTGACGCTGAATTTAAATTTATCGGCGTACTTCCGGGCGAGTTCTATCATCTTCGGCGAGAAATCCACGCCGTGCAGCTCGAAACTGTCTTTGAAAGGAATGAAATCGGGACCGTGGGCGCAGCCCACGTTGAGCAAGCGGCCCTGCCGCCACCGCTTCGCCAGCGCCTCAAGCTCGTTGCGGAAGATGGTGCGGTGCCGGAAGTTATACCACCCCGAAGCTATCTGGTTGAAGATGTCTCTGGTCACCCTATCCCCTTAATCCCCTTCCCCTCAAGGGGAAGGGGAGAGAGTGTTTTTAAGAGGGGCTTCGCCCCTCTTGGACTCCCCCTGCGTTGGCGTTATAATTGTTGACATAAGCTAAAATCTGCTAAACTTATAATAGCCTCCTGTTTAATAGTAAGCGCATGATGAGGAAATTTGCAAGAACCATATCCGGGGTGACGCCGCTGGCGGTGATGACCCGGCCCATGAGCTGCCCCGGCCGGTGCCTGTACTGCCCGACTTACTCCGATGCGCCGCAGAGCTACACGCCGGAGTCGCCGGCGGTGCTGCGTGCCAAGAAGTGCGACTACGATGCCAGACAGCAGGTGGAGTTGCGCCTGCGGATATTTACGGAAATGGGGCACCCTACGGATAAAATTGAGCTTATCATCATGGGCGGTACCTTTCTGTCTCACCCCATCGATTATCAGTATCAATTTATCAAGGACTGCTACGACGGACTTAACGGCGTGGCGTCGGCCACGCTGGAAGAAGCCAAAAAAACCAACGAGACGGCCGAACACCGCTGCACCGGACTGTGTATTGAGACCCGGCCGGACTGGTGTGGACAGGCGGAGATAGAGCGGATGCTGGAGTTCGGCACCACGAGGGTCGAGCTCGGCGTGCAGACCCTAGACGAAGATGTTTACCGTCTGGTGAGGAGGGGACACGGGGTGGAGGAAGTGGTCACGGCTACCGCCTTGCTCCGGGAACACGGTTTCAAGGTCTACTATCACTGGATGCCGGGACTCCCCGGCTCCACCCCGGAGAAAGACCTGGAAATGTCCAAAACGCTTTTCACCGATGAACGCTTCAAGCCTGATGGACTAAAGCTCTATCCTACCATGGTGGTAGAGGGCACCGAGCTGGAAAAATGGTGGCGTGAAGGGCGTTATCTGCCCTATGATAATGAAACGATGGTAAATCTGACCATCGGAATAAAATCGATTGTTCCCAAGTATGTCAGGATTTCCCGCGTGCTGCGCGATATTCCCTCCAAGTACATTGTCGCCGGTCTCAAGGACTCGCTGCGGGATATCGTCAGGGAGAGAATGAAGCGGGACGCCATCGGGTGCCGTTGCATCCGGTGCCGCGAGTATGGTCACCGGGCGCGGGCCGGATGGGAGATAGGCCAGCCTCGAATGGTCAGGATGGACTACCATGCCTCGGACGGCAGTGAGGTCTTCCTGTCCTTCGAAGATGATAAGGAGACGTTATTCGGACTGCTGCGGATGAGGGTCCAATCCCGCCCCGTTCCGGCACTGGGGCGGGGATTAAACGGCAATATAGCTCTCATCAGGGAGTTGCACGTTTTCGGTCCCGAGGTTCCTCTCAGCGAGCAGATAACGGAGGCCGCCCAGCACAAGGGACTGGGTAAGGCTTTGCTACGGGAAGCGGAGCGGATTGCTCTTGACGAGTTCCAGGCTGACCAGATGATAGTCCTGAGCGGCACCGGGGCTAAAGAGTACTACCGCACCGAATTCGACTATCGTTCGCAGGGCGACTACATGGTTAAGGACCTGAGACCTCAGGGTTAATCATCCTGGCATCAGGGACTGTGCTGTCGTGTTTTTTCCTGGTTTTCCGCTTGTTGCTGCTCTCTGGTCTGATTAGCGGATACCGCCTCGGGCTTTCCTGTTTCGGCATTAGTCTGCTCTCGGTTCTGTTCCTGGTTCTCCGCTCGGACCTGTACCTGTACCGTAACGTTATCCGAGTCCGGCGCCTGACTGGCTGTGCTTAATCTTAGTCTTTCCCTGACCTCTGCCTGCAGCCTGTTAATTACAGTTTCTGCATCGGGGACATCACCGAGGGCGTTTCTCTCCCTGAGTTTCTCGAGAGCCCTCTGGTACTTCCGTACCGAGTTCTCGATGGCGTTTTCGATGGCCTGCCGGGCGTTTTCGGGGACTTGTTCATAGACTCCACTCAAGGTCTCCAGGCGGTTGGCCGTAGAATGGGCCAGACGCTGTTCAATGGCGGTGATATCGATGCCTTTTTCTCCGGCAAAGGCGGCCATTTCTTCTTCCAGTGCGGCAATTCTGGCGGCGTAATCCAGGGCTTCCTCAACATCGGCGGTCACGTTCGCGGTAGCTCGCACCCTGGCCCTTTCCATCTGGTCTTCAATGGTGTCGGCGGCAATATCAATAGCCCTTTCCGTTTTTACTTTAGCCAGTGCCCGCAGGGCGTTTATCTGCCCGTTCATGGAAGCCGTCCTGGCACGCGTCAGAGCTCCCTTGGCCTGTTCCGGGACCTGGTCTTTGACTCTGTCCAGAACTCTCAGGTGTTTTTCGGTGGCTAAGGCCACTCTCTCCGAGATGTTATCGGAGAGGCCTTCCTGTACGGCTGCTTCCAGTCTTTCGTTGACCATGGCCATAAACCCGTCGTAATCGTTGGCGGCGCGCTCCATCTCCCTCACCCTGTTTTTGGCGGCCATGGCCCGGGTTTCGGCCAGGCGCTCTTCGGCGTATTGCAGGGCTTTCCTGACCTTGGCCTCGTTGCCAAAAGTGAAGAACATACCGATGTTTTTGCCCCAGGTGTCCAGGAAGTAAAAGGGACTATCCGGCGTGAGACCGGGGTCGGGGAGTTCTTCGTCCTGGGCGTAAGCGGTGCCGCCGAAGAAAAGTGACGTGATGAGCAGGCAACTTACTAATGTTATTCTTAATAATTTCTGTTTCATGGTCGGCCTCCGGTATCAAATTACGTTATACTGTATTGTATAACGTAACAGGTGTCGTTTGGTTAGTTTTGCTTGGGAAAAAAGTCCTGGTAAATAGGTAATTCGATGGTCTGGGTTCAGCCCCGGCCGAGCTGCCGCAGCCTGTCGTCACTGATGCCGAAGTGGTGGGCTATTTCATGCTGCACGACGCGCTGTACCTCGGCGATAATCCGGGCATCGTTTTTATATATGGCCTCAATCGGCCTCTGGAAGATGGTTACCTTATCCGGCGTGACGAATCCGTAGCCGTGGCTGCGCCGGGTCAGGGGCACACCTTCATAAAGGCCGAGCAGGGTTTCACCCCGCCTTCCTCCCAGCACCCGCAGTTGAGCGCGTGTCGGCTCGTCGGCCACCACCACGTCGATGTTTTCCAGCCTTTCCCGGAATTCTTCGGGCAGGTTTTCGATTGCTTTAGCTACGAGCCATTCAAACTTTTCGCTGTCCATTATTCCTGGCTTTCCTTAGTGACCAGATTACATACAGAAATATAAAATAGGCGCTGACGCTGGAAAGCACTATCAGGTAGCCTATTACCTTGCTGAAAAAGGGGTCGGCCTGAGTCGAGATGATGAAGCGGACAAAGTGAGTAACGCCGGCCAGGAGTCCGGCGGTGAGCCCTACGGTAATTCCAATGGAGAACGGCAGGCTTTTCAGCTTTTCGGGTTTAAACACAAGATAAGCAACCAGGGTATCTACGCCGAGGAGTGCCACGATAAGCGGTACGAAAATAAGCATGGTTTGCGGTGTGGGTATGACCACAATCTGCCAGATAGCGCGGATAACTATGGCGATAACAGCCATCGTAAAGGTAACGGTGCACCATACTTTCAGGCGTGAATAGTTCATTGTATTACTTTCCTCCGATAGATAGTTGCCTCTTTATGTCTCTTCCAGTTGCGACAGGTCGAATTTCATACCGTCCCGCGCGGCGATGACCCTGACTCCGGTCTTTTGGGATAGGTCCTCGGCTATCAGCCACGGCTTTGCCTGCCATACGTGCAGGCCGAAGTGACTTAAAATAGCTACCCTGGGCTTTATCTCATTAATGATACGTTCGACATCCGGTATGGAAAGGTGGTCGATGGGTGGCCGGGGTTCCGTAAGCACCATGTTGATGATTAGCAGCTCGCTGTCATAGCTCCGGCACAGGCCGTCGAAATACCTTGTATCGGTAATATAGGCGAAGGTATGACTAGAAGCGTGGAAAACCATGCCGTAGGTCTCCACCGGGTGTATGTGCCTGACCGACGTGGTGAAGGTTACGTTACCCGTTGTGTATGATTTTTCCGCCTCCAGTACCACGATACTTTCGATGTAATTTTTCAGGTACGAAAAGACAACCGGTTCATTTTCCAGGGCGTCGGCGGGGGCGAATAGACAGCCGTGCCGGTTAAAGCCGCCGTTGGTCATGGCTTCAATCATGACGTTGACATCCGCCGTATGGTCCAGGTGACGGTGCGAAAGTATTATGGCGCTAAGTTTTTCCGCGTTCAGTTTTCTCCTGGTGGATTGGACGATGCTGCCCGGGCCGGGGTCGACGAGTATTTCGGTGCCCTTCAAGCTCAGCCAGAGGCCGCCTGAGGCTGCCAGCTGTCGGCTCACCATGAATCGGGCACCGGCGGTTCCGAGAAAGGTAATGGTATCGGTCGAATTGTTGAGATTCTTCATGTCTGGCAAAACCTCTTCTATAATAAAAGATAGCGTGTTTTTTTACAATCGTGTTCCCCAAATAGCAGTTGATTTTGACAATTTACTTTTCCCGTATATATACTTAGGCATGTAGACCTATTTACTCTAATCCACGTATCTGAGGATTCATTCCGGGATAATAGGAGGTAGAGAACGATGGAAAAACAAGCGACAACTCCCCGTGGTAATCTCGAGGCTTTGCTTAATAGCTGCCCTGATGCTATTCTCGCCATCAACGCCGAAGGAGTTATCAAGTTCGCCAACAATGAGGCCTGCAAGCTCACCGAACGTAATATGAATGAGCTTATTGGCGAGAGCATTGTTGAAGTCTACGAGAATATCGAGGCCGCCCGGGTAGCCAACCGCAAAATCTACGAGGCCGGCGGGACGGTTCACGACCTGGAAACCACCACGAAGACAAAATCAGGCAAGGTAGTTCCGGTGCGTGTTTCGGCGTCACATCTTTATGATAGTGCCGGTAAGTATATCGGCGGTGTCGGCTATTTTGCCAAGTACCGACCCTGGGCCGGCGCCGAGGCTCAGGTCAAGGCCCGCGTCGATGAACTGGAGGCCAGGCTAGATAAGTGGAAGGCGCTGGCGGCGCCTGTTTTCGAACTGTATCCGGGACTTTCCGTCATGGTAATCGTCGGACATCTCGATGTTGACCGCTTTGAAGACATTACTACCAATCTGCTTAACCATGTTGAGAAGTATAAGACGCGGGTGGTACTGCTCGACCTGTCCGGCACTGTAGTGGACGATAGTGAGGTCGCCAGGCATTTCGCCAAGGTGATACGGACCGTACGATTGCTCGGGACGGACTGTATTATCGCCGATATGCAGACTGCAATGGCACGGGCAATGGAGCCGCTCATGGCCGACCTTGGCTCGGTGAAGTCTTACAGCTGCATGGATATTGCTCTGGAACAGGCGCTAAAAACAATCGGTTATGAAATCCGCCAGAAGGACTAGAACCGGCAGGTCTAGAACCGATAGGTCTAGAACCGATAGGTCTAGAACCGATAGGTCTAGAATCAGGAGGACTGAATATTGGACAAGGTATTTCCCAGCCTGGATGAAGCTGTAGCGGACATTCCTGATGGAGCTTCCGTCGCTATAGCCGGCTTCTTTACCGCTGGTACGCCTATCCCCCTGATAAACGCTCTGGCCAAACAGGGGGCTAAAGACCTTACTATTATCTGCATGCAGATGGGGCCGGGCAATGAGGATATCAATCAATTAGTTATCAATAAGCAGGTTAAGAAGGCCATCTGCAACTATCCTTTCTATCGCTCGGCCAGCCGGGGAGCCGAATCTCCCACTGAGCAGGCGGTCCGTGCCGGTGAGCTTGAAATGGAAGTATACCCGATGGGCACCTTCTCCGAAAAGCTAAGGGCAGCCGGAGCCGGTATCGCCGCCTTCTACACCCCCACCGGCGTGGGTACGGTTGTGGAGAAGGGTAAGGAGAAAAAGAAATTTGGAAAACAGGAGTATCTCCTGGAGCTCGCTCTCAAGCCCGACTATGCCTTCGTGTAT
>DAOVRI010000131.1 GCA_030628245.1 Dehalococcoidales bacterium | reverse complement strand
CGCGCCGCCCCGGAAATAAGGAAGCAGGATGCGGCCATCGTCATGGAAGGCTATATGGATGTCATTACCGCCCACCAGAACGGCATCACCAACGCGGTCGCCTCCATGGGCACGGCGGTCACGGAAACGCAGGTAAATATTTTAAAAAAGCTGAGTCGTAACACAGTGCTCGCCCTGGATGCCGACGCCGCCGGTGAAGAAGCCATGCTGCGCACCGTCGGCTACGAGAATATCCTGAATGCCGAAATGAGGGTTATCGTTCTCCCTCAGGGCAAAGACCCGGACGATATTATCCGGGAAGACATTAAATTATGGCAGGAACTGGTCGCTAACGCGCTGCCTATAGTCGATTTTACCTTCGATAAAGCTATCTCGCCGCTGGAACTGACCACCGCCCGGGATAAGTCGCTCGCCGTGGAAAGGCTCCTGCCCATCGTAGCCGCCATCAACGACCCCATCCGACAGGCTCATTACCTGCAAAAGCTGGCCGGACTGGTGAAAGTGGATATGAATACCATCAAAGCGTCACTGAGTCGCATCAAACCGCCTCCGGTAAGACGCCGGGCGCCGGCTGTAAAACCGGCAGCGATAACACAGGGCATCCACCCGCTGGCATCCACCTCCCGCGAGGAATACCTGCTGGCGCTACTTCTACAAAACCCTGAGCTTAAGAATGAAATAGAGGAACTCTCTCCCGAATATTTTGAAAGCACCGAAAACCGGGAAATATTCAACACCTGGCAGGAGGTCAACGATTTATCTTCGTTAAAAGAAAAGCTCGACACCACCGTTCACGAGCATCTTGACGTTATAATAAACAGGAAGCTGCCGGAAACCAGAAACAATATCGAGCAGAAGCTGGTTGACAGTATTATCCGACTCAAGGAAAAATATCTGAAAAACATGGCCGCCCGGAAAGCCGAGTCGGGCGAAGCCGACATTGACCCTGCTCAGTTGCAGGAAGATATAAAAATCAGCGCACAGTTACGGGAGCTGGAAGCCCGCAAGGGTAAAAAACGAACCGGTGCAAGGAGATAATGATGGAAAAAGACAAGAATGACCTGGATTCGCTGCATAACCGCGAGAATTTTGAGGATATGCCTCCTCATGAAATATTGAATATCGGTTCCAAATCGGATTCGCTGTATAACAAACCTGCCGAATCCGATGACGACCTGGAAGACGAGAACGCTACTAAAACCAGCGAAATATGGTCCAGGACCAAGGGCCCTGATGATAAAGGAGAATCGACGCTGGACATAGAACCGGGACTCTCCCCGGAAGACATAACCGAGCAGGATATCACCGACGACCCCGTGCGCATCTACCTTCACGAAATCGGCCGCGTACATCTCCTTACCGCCGCCGACGAAAAGACCCTGGCCAAGCAGATGGAAGAGGGCAAACACATCAACAACATTAAGCAGGAATACACCCAGAAACACGGCCGGCAACCTGCCACCACCGACATTATTCTGGTTATGCTCCAGAACCTGGGGCAGTCCTCCCAGCTTATTCACCTCCTCCAGGAACAACTCGGCCTGCCACAGACCGATGGCTTAATTGAAAGCGTTTACCATGACAAACTGCAGGAGACTATTGACAACGCCATAGACCCGCAGATTATTCACGATATCGCCACAAAGCTCGACAAAAGCGTCACCGAAACGGAAGAAATGTTGATTAACCTGTCACAGGGCAGCCGACTGGCTCCCGAAGCCGTCCGCGACGCTATCGGCAGCGACATCTTATTATCCGATATCGACAGGCTGACCGCCGACCCGACATTTATTTCTACCATCCAGTCCAGGGAAAGGCGATTCTCAATATACTTCGCCGAAATTATCCGC
The DNA here is from genome assembly GCA_030628245.1 of Dehalococcoidales bacterium. Taxonomy (GTDB): domain Bacteria; phylum Chloroflexota; class Dehalococcoidia; order Dehalococcoidales; family RBG-16-60-22; genus JAFGPF01. Next base: position 3,332 of record DAOVRI010000131.1, on the reverse strand, counting down.
GAGGGCAAGAAGGCGGAAAGGCACCTCATCGAGGCCAACCTGCGCCTGGTGGTCAGCGTCGCCAAGAAACACATCGGCCGAGGCATGTCCCTGCTCGACCTCATTCAGGAGGGCAATATCGGGCTGATGAGGGCCGTGGAGAAGTTCGACTACCGTAAAGGCTATAAATTCAGTACCTACGCCACCTGGTGGATTCGCCAGGCGCTGACCCGCGCTATCGCCGACCAGGCCCGCACCATCCGCATCCCGGTGCACATGGTGGAGACCATCAACCGACTGCTCAGAATCAGCCGCCGTCTTGCCCAGGAGTACGGTCGGGAACCCACCTCACGGGAGATTGCCAAGGAAATGGAAGTATCCTCGGAGAAGGTCAGGGAAATCGTCAAGGTATCGCAGCTGCCCATATCCCTGGAATCGCCCATCGGCGAGGAGGAAGACAGCCCCCTGGGCAACTCCATCGAGGACAGGAACGCCCTGCCGCCGGTGGATATCGCCTCCAAGCAGCTTCTCAAGGAGCAAATCGAGGATGTCCTGGGAACGCTGACCCCCCGCGAGCAGCGCGTCCTCCAGCTCAGGTTCGGCCTGGAAGACGGACGCAGCCGCACTCTGGAAGAAGTGGGCGTGGAGTTCAACGTAACGAGAGAAAGAATCCGCCAGATTGAAGCCAAGGCCCTGAGAAAACTGCGCCACCCCTCCCGCAGCCGCAAGCTTAAAGACTACCTGGAATAATAGAGAGTGTCATTCTCGGGTCAAGCCCGAGAATCCAGGCCACCACTCCTCCTAATATATTTATACAACCCACTCCCTGTATCCCCCTCGGTGGATTGGATGCAATTGTTCACCAAGAGGAATTATGGTTAGTACTTCGATACCTTGTCCATTATAGAGTACCTTTTCTACCAGAAGTCTCAACAACTCCTGCTTGCCAGCGAAGTCCAGGTTGTTTAACCCTGCGCCCATCTTCTCAGTCAGGCTTCTAATCCGGGCTTCCTGGCTTTGCGCCAGTTGCCTTTGGGCAAGCTGTCTTTCCAGTTCCGCCTTCCGCTTCTGCAAACGTCAACTACACCAGGGCTATGAGCCTTTCCTCCGTCTGATTTACACCACCTAGCCCCCGGTAGTATACTTTAAGCTGAATCCTATGCCGCTTCTACTTCTAAAGGAGGTGTTGCCATATGACAGTTAAGGTTGTTACCGACAGCGGCTCAGACATTACGCAAGAGGAAGCCAAGAAGCTGGGTATTACCGTAGTACCAGTATATCTTCGTTTTGGTGACGAAGTCTATCGCGATGGAGTCGATATAGACAGCGATGAATTCTATCGTAAACTGATGACCAACCCAGTTCACCCATCCACTGCGGCACCATCACCGGGGGATTTTGCCAAGGTTTATGAGGAAGCAGCTCAAGAAACTGGAGAGATTGTATCCATTCATATCACCAGCAAGCACAGTGCCGTCTGCGATGCTGCGCTGGCAGGTAAGGAGATTGCGGAAAGGAAAGGGTGTCGGATTGAAGTTATCGACTCCAAAGGCGTGACAATGTGGCAAGGTCTTGTTGCCATAGCCGCAGCTAAAGCTGCTGAAGCTGAACACAGTCTAAATCAGGTGGTAGACAGAGTTCGTGAAGCTATTGGGCAAATGCGTGCCCTAGCGCTTCTGGACACTGTAATATACGTAGCCAAAGGTGGGCGTCTTGGGAAGGCTGTATCGGCAATATCTTCAATAGAATCGCTGCTTAATGTGAAGCTTTTACTTACTCTGCGCGACGGCCAGCTTCGTCCAGCTGGTTTGGCACGCACCCGCAGTAAAGGAATAAACCGACTCCGTGAGTTTATAAGCTCGGCATTACACATTGAGGACCTGGCTATAGTTTATAGCACCACCCCTGACGATGCTCAAACACTAGCCGATTACGTACGTTCGCTCTTGCCTGATATAGTGCCTCGAATAGTAAGACTGGGGCCAGCGCTAGGCGTCCATGGTGGTCCGGGAGCTCTGGTCACCGTTCTGAGGGAAGCAGAGTAAACTTACTAATGTGAATCCGACTGGGTATCAGTCTTGCGAAGCGCCTGGAGTTGACGGGGACAAGGCATATCTCATACATGTGTAAGCCAGGCAGGTTCTATATCTACTGCACATTTCGCCCTATCGTGCAACTAACATTAACAGACGAGAGGGCATTTGTTACCTCGACTGCACACAATGAGTATTTGTTGAATATTCCTGCCTGATAGCCAACCGTCCATTAGAATATTGCCTCCTCACGGGAGCGTTAATTGTAAAAGTATTGCTTTTGTGGTATACTTAAAGCAAGTTTTAGTTTAGGTTATAACAAACTTCTCGGAAGTTATACACACAGAGTCTTCGCAAGTATTGGATGACCCGAACTCTTACTAAGTTTTAAGAGAGGAGGCCATCCAATGAGTTTTCAGGATAAATCCATCCAATGCTCCGATTGCGGCACCACGTTTACGTTCAGCGTTGAAGACCAGGAGTTTTTCCAGTCAAAAGGCTACACCAACGAACCGAAGCGATGCCCGGAATGCCGTCAGGCACGGAAGTCAGAGCGCTACGGCAACAGCAGTTACGGAGCCCCGCGCCAGATGTTCCCCGCGACCTGCGCCGAGTGCGGCAAAAGCACCGAAGTCCCGTTTCAGCCTCGCGGTGATAAGCCCGTTTACTGCAGCGATTGCTATCGTAAAATCAGACCCAGTAGATAAGAGAGGTTAAGCCATGAGTCGCATCCGGGTTGAGCAATCGGCTTGGATGTGGCTCAGGCAAATGTAAGTTTTGTCTTTAGAAGTATCAATACATGAAGGTGAATCACAGGAATCGCTGCTACGCCGCTTTCAAAAGATGGTGCAAATGAGCGGGGTCTTACGCGAAGTAAAAGCCAACCGCCATTTTATACCGAAGAGCGAGGCAGCCCGCATCAAAGCCAAGAAGAACGCACAAAGGAAACGGCGACAGGGCTATTAAGCGAAACAGGGAACAGAATCCGGGATAAAAGGGGGCAGATTATGAAAATCTATGTGGGCAATCTAGCCTTTGATGTTACCGAGGATGAACTGGCAGCAGAATTCGGTACTTATGGCAAGGTGGAATCCGTGGCCATTCCTGCCGACAAGTTCAGCGGGCGGCCCAGGGGCTTTGCCTTCGTGGAAATGGCATCAAAATCCGAGGCTGAAGCCGCCATCACGGGGCTTAGCGGCAAAACATTGAAAGACCGGACTATTGTGGTTAATGAGTCACGCCCTCGTCCGGACCACAGGGGTGGTGTTTCCTACGGTAACCGGAGGAGTGGCGGCTATGGCAGCGGTGGTTACGGTGGTG
>DAOVRI010000088.1 GCA_030628245.1 Dehalococcoidales bacterium | reverse complement strand
TTAGCTACCTTTAGCTCTGTAACTCCCGTTGTTACGGGCGCGGCCTCGGGTGCTGTTTCTTTGCAGCCACTGAAAACCAAGGTACCTAACATTATAACCACCAATGCAACTAGAAGAAACTTCTTCACTGCTTCCTCCTTATAATTAAACTATAGATAATCATGTTCAAACGATAATTTTGCGTATTTTCTTATAAATCCCCCTTTCCTGGTCGTAATTTCCTGCAATTATAACAACAAATTATTCGAGACGCAAGTTGTATGCATAGTATACTTCTTATATATAAAAGTCAAGAAAAAAACCCATTACACCATATTATGGAACAATTAATGATACCCCCAAATTTGACACACGCTTTGAATAACCATTAATATTTAGAATGTCGGCTGTTTTATTATGTTTGTAGAAAGGAGATGATGCATGGCAAAAGGCAATGAGAAGATAGTTAATTCTACCATGTGGTCGGCGGGTTGCGGCTCGCACGGCGGTTGCGGCTGCGAGATATACGTTCAGGATGGTAAGGTAGTCAGGGTAGAGGGGGATAAAAACCACCCTTTTAACATGGGAAGGCTCTGCCCCAAAGGCCTGGCGATTCCGCAGTACATGTACCACCCCGACCGTGTTACCCACCCGCTGAAACGTGTCGGCGAGAGGGGCGAGGGTAAATGGCAGCGCATTACCTGGGATGAGGCCCTGGATACCATCGAGAAGAAATTCAAGGATATCCGTGAGAAGCACGGCGCCGAATCGGTAATTTTCTGCCAGGGTACGGGCAGGGATATCGGCGGGCCTATTACCTTTTTAATGTATGCCTACGGCAGCCCGAACTGGGTACAGGTGGGACTGGCCGGCCACGCCTGTTACACTCCCAGGCTGGGGGCCATGTTCGCTACCCAGGGACACTACAGTGTCCTCGACGCTTCCCAGTTCCTGGAGAAACGTTATGATTCACCGGAATGGACGCCACCCAAATACATCATCCTCTGGGCGCAGAATCCGGCCGCCGGCTGCTTTGATGGCTTCTACGGCCACTGGATTGTTGACTGCATGAAGCGGGGTTCCAAGTTAATCGTTATCGACCCGTGTCATAACTGGTTTACCAGTCGCGCGGAAGTGCACCTGCAGAATCGGCCCGGCACGGACGGCGCGATTGCCCTCGGTATGCTCAACGTCATCATCAACGAAGGCATCTATGACAAGGAGTTCGTGGACAAATGGTGCTACGGCTTCGACGAGTTGAAGGAACGGGTGCAGGAATATCCGCCGGAAAAGGTGGAGAAAATCACCTGGGTGCCCAAGGAACTGCTTATTCAAGCCGCCCGCCTCTACGCCGGGAATAAACCGTCGGCTATCCAGTGGGGAGAGCCGGTGGATGCCATGCCGGCGGGCACCGTGGTCGCCCAGGCCATCAACCAGCTCTGGGCCATCACCGGTAATATCGATAACCCCGGCGGCAACGTTATCGCCCGGAACTCGCACGGCGTTACCACCTATCCTTTCAGCTCCGCCGAACTTACCAAGCTCTACGGCGAGGATCTCGTCAAGAAGCTCAACGAGAAAAGAATCGGCGCCAATGATTACCCCATGATAAAGAACTTCCGGGGGTGGGTGCAGCCCGACGTACTTATCGAGCAGATGGAAACGGGTAAGCCCTATGAGGTGAAAGCTGCCTGGATACAGACCTCCAACATCATCGGCGGTCAGGCGGCCGACCCCAGGCGGCACTACAATGCCATGAAAAAGCTCGACTTCGTCGTCGTCGTCGACCTCTTCCAGAATCCCACCAGCATGGCCCTGGCCGATATCTTCCTCCCTGCCACCACCTTCTGCGAGAAGGAAAGCTTCCGTTCCTGGTGGCAGCCACTCGGTGTGACCGTCAAGGCTGTCGATGGAGTGGACGAGTCCAGGTCCGACTGGGAAATCAATCTTGAGATGGCCAAGCGACTGGCCACCAATCCCATAAAATACAATACGGTCAGAGAGCTTATCGATGACCGTTTGAAGGACGGCAATACCAACTTCGAGAAGCTGAAGGCCAAGGGTTGCTGGGAATACCCTCCGGAAGGGCATTTTACCCGGCCGTATTACCGCTACGAGAAAGGCCTCCTGCGCGGCGATGGCCAGCCCGGCTTCGATACGCCCACCGGCAAGGTGGAACTCTACTCCACGAGATATGAAGAATGGGGTCTCGACCCGCTGCCCTACTACGAGGAGCCGAAGGAAAGTCCCGCAGCTACTCCTGAGCTCTATAAGAAATATCCTCTGATACTGACGACGGGACGCCGCTCGCCGGTCTTCTTCCACTCCGAGCACCGCATGATTCCATGGCTCCGCGAGCTCGACCCCGACCCCAAGTTTGAAATCAATGATAAGACGGCTGAAGAACTCGGCGTGAGCAACGGCGAGTGGGCCTATATTGAGAATCAGCGGGGCAAGGTTAAAATGAAGGCCAAGATTACCCCCACCGCCCATCCCAAGGTCATTACCGCGCCACACGGCTGGTGGCTGCCGGAGACCGAAGGCAAGGAGCCCAATCTCTTCAGCACCTGGGAATATAATATCAATAACCTTACTTCTATGGGCAACCAGGGCAAGTCCGGCTTCGGCGGGACGGATTACCGTTCCAGCCTCTGCCGCATCACCAAAATTAAAGACTGAAAGGAGTAGCCATGCCCCGAAACGGCTTATTTATTGAATACGAATACTGCACCGGATGTCATGCCTGTGAGGTCGCCTGCAAGCAGGAGCATAACTTCTCCGACGGTATGTGCGGCATCAGGGTCGACGAGCTTGTCACGGCAGGACCGGATAAAGTTCACGTGGATTTTATCCCCATCACTACCCGTTTCTGCGACCTCTGCGCGGAAAGGACGGCAAAAGGGGAGCAGCCTGCCTGCGTCAAGCACTGCCAGGCAATCTGCATGGCGTACGGCCCCGTCACCGAGCTGGTAAAAGCTATGGAAGACAAACCGAGATCGCTTATCTTCGCTCCTAAATAATCCGCTCCCGCAGTAATGCTGCAAAACAGGCGGAAAGCGGATGTTTATTTCTCAGGAGGCACTTTCGATGCACGGTTGGATGGGCAGGATACTCCATGTTGACCTGAATGACGCCGGTATCACGGAAATCCCGACGCAACCTTACGCCGAGAAATATCTGGGCGGACGGGGCATTGCCTCCCGGCTCTACTGGGAGTCCGTAACGCCGCAGACCAGGGCCTTCGACCCCGAGAATCATCTTATCTTTATGACCGGCCCGCTCGTGGCTACCGGAGCCCAGGCGGCCACGCGGATGTCGGTGGTCGGCAAATCGCCCATGGTCTACCCCAGTGGATATTGTTACGGTAATATCGGCGGGTTCTTCGGGGCGGAACTGAAGGAAGCGGGATACGACGGTATCGTCATTACGGGGCGGTCACCCGAGCCCGTTTACCTGTATATCAACAACGACAAAGTGGAACTCCGGGACGCATCATCGCTGTGGGGAAACGGCACCTACCGGGTCGAGGAGATGCTTCAGGAAATCCACGGTGAAAAGGCGCGCTTTCTCACCACCGGTGTCGCCGGCGAAAACCTGATAAGGAGCGCCATAATCTTCGGCTCTCACCAGTCCACGGCTACCGGCGGATTCGGCGCCGTGATGGGCTCCAAGAAACTCAAGGCAATCGTTGTCAAAGGCACCGGCAAGCCTTCGGTAGCCGACACTGATAAGCTCAGGGAACTGAACCGCTATACCATTAAAATTTGCCAGCGTGTTCATCTGGCTATCCCTCCAATGATTACGGCCACCCAGCACGGCCACTTGCTGGAGGTGATAGGCAAAGGCGGCTGCGACCGTTGCGGAATCATCTGCATCAGGAACCTGTACCGTTACGGACAGCGCCTCGAGGGCTACCGGCGCTGCCAGGCTATGGAGTATTACCTGCCCTGGCGTTACGGCCTTGAAGATGAGCCTGTGGATACTCTGTTCGATGCCCCGACACTGGCTAACGACTATTCCATAGGCACTTTTGAGCTTCAGAATATTATCGACTGGCTCTATGACTGCTATCAAGCGGGAGTCCTTACCGATAAAGAGACCGGACTGCCTTTATCGAAAATCGGCACCCGTGAGTTCCTGGAAAAGCTGCTGCACTCCATCGCCTACCGCGAGGGCTTCGGCGGTATTCTGGCCGAGGGACTGGTGCGGGCTGGCGAGAAGGTATCGTCCCGGGCCAGGGAAATGTTCGTCCATTCCATCGCTCCCATCGGCCAGTACGAACAAGCCCCTCCCCGCGCCATCGTCGCCCATGCTTTAATCTACCCCATGGAGCCCCGCGTCCACCAGCCCCTCATCCACGAGATTAGCTTCGTCAACGCCGCCTGGAGCATAAACCGCATGCAGCCGGGCAGCACCAATATCACCACTAAAGTTTTTCACGACGTCGCCAGGGCCTTCTGGGGCAGTGAGTCCGCCGGAGACCTGTCCAGCTACGAGGGAAAGGCACTGGCGGCGCAGAAGATACAGAATCGCACCTACATTAAGGACAGCCTCGGCCTGTGCGACTTCGCCTGGCCGATTACCTATTCGTTTGCCACGCCCGACCATGTCGGCGACCCTGACCTTGAGGCGAAACTGTTTGCCGCGGTTACCGGTGTCGATGCTGGCGAAATTCCTGCCTGCGCCGAGCGTGTCGCTAACGTGCAGAGGGCTATCATGGTGCGGGAAGGCCGCAGGGTTCCGGAAGACGACTTTCCCCCTGAGTATAATTTCACCGAACCGCTGGGTTCGGGGGCGCGTGGGGGGCAGGTAATGGTGCCCGGACCCGGTGATGAGGCGGTTGACGCCACCGGTAACGTTCTTGACCGGGACAAATTCTCTGCCATGTTGCGGGGATACTATCGACTCCGTGGCTGGGATGAGGAGACGGGCCTGCCGCGGGCGGATACATTGAACAAGCTCGGACTGGAAGACTTACAGTCCTCATTCCAGACACAGGGCTAGTGCCTTTCTGAATTGTCAAAGAGAAGCAGCCTCCGGGGATATTTCTCGTTTGAGCTCCCGATGAGGCTGCTTCTATATTACGACAATCCTGATTAGAATGTAATCAGCGTGATAAAGACGGGACCGAAAATCACGGCTACCTTACCCACCAGCTTGATAAGAATGTTCAGGGAAGGCCCGGCCGTGTCCTTGAAGGGGTCGCCCACCGTATCGCCGACGACCGCTGCCTTGTGCGCATCGCTGCCTTTACCGCCAAGGGCGCCGGCCTCGATGTACTTTTTGGCATTGTCCCAGGCGCCGCCGGCATTGGCCATCATTACCGCCATCAGGAATCCCGTCAACAGGGTGCCAACGAGCAGGCCGGCCACGGCTTTGGGACCCAGGGTGAAGCCGAGGATAAGCGGCACCGCGATGACTAATATCCCCGGGATTATCATGGACTTGAGGGCTACCTTGGTGGCGATGTCAACGCAGCTGACGTAGTCCGGCTCAACACCTTCCTTACCTTCGAGGAGTCCCTTGATTTCACGGAATTGTCTTCTGACCTCGTTAACGATAGCGAACCCGCCGGTGCTGACACCTCTCATGGCCAGCGCGCTGAAGATGAAGGTAAGCATGCCGCCAATGAGGATTCCGGATATAACGGCAACGTTGGTCAGGCTGGCAATCCCTCCCTCAAGGTCGACAACCTGGAAATATGTGGCCAGCCAGGCCAGTGACGCCAGCGCCGCCGAGGCGATGGCAAAACCTTTGCCTAGAGCCGCCGTGGTATTGCCCACGGCATCCAGCGCTTCGCAGCGCTCCCTGACCTCTTTGCCCAGACCGGCCATCTCGGCAATTCCCGCCGAGTTATCGGCTATAGGTCCGTAGCAGTCCATGGCCAGCAGCATGCCCAGGTTAATCAGCATGCCCATAGCGGCAATAGCGATACCCAGCAGGCCGCCGAAGATATAGGCGAGCACGGTAGCTATCACCACTAAAATAACGGGTAACACCGTGCTCAACATACCGGTAGCCAGGCCGTCGATAATGGCTACGGCGGCCCCACTCTCTGCCGACTTGGCAATCCTCTTCGCCGGGGGACGCTCGGCGGAGGTAAAGTATTCTGTTGACAGTGAAATCAGGAAACCGGCAATCAGTCCCGATATCAATGCCCAGAAGAGCGCCAGCTCGTCGGTGAATCCCCTGATGATGAAGAAACTGGCGATTATCATCAGGATATTGCTGACGTAGACGCCGGTGTTCATGGTGGCATGCGCTTTGGCTACCTGTTTCTCGAAATTGGCGTCTTTAATATCCTTCGGCCTGACGGAGAGTGCCCCGATAATCGAAACTACGATGCCCGCCGCCGCCAGCATTAGCGGCAGGAACATGCCGTCAGTCGTCCCCAGGACGATAACACCGAGCACCATGGAAGCCGCTATCGCGGAAACGTAGGACTCGTACAGGTCGGAGCCCATGCCGGCCACATCGCCGACATTATCGCCGACGTTATCGGCAATTACCGCCGGATTGCGCGGGTCGTCCTCGGGGATACCGGCTTCCACCTTACCCACGAGGTCGGCGCCGACATCGGCGCTCTTGGTGAAGATACCGCCGCCGGCTCTCAGGAACAGCGCTACCGATGACGCACCGAAGGCGAAGCCGAGCCATACATGGCTGTCCTCCCAGATAAAGGAGATGATAGCCAGCCCCAGCAGTCCCAGCCCCACCACGCAGAAGCCCATCACGGCGCCGCTGGAGAAAGCGATTTTAAGCCCTTTTGCCCAGCTGTTAATAGCCGCCTGGGCTGTCCTGACATTCGCCTTGGTCGCGATGTTCATACCCAGCCAGCCGGACAGCGCCGAGGTGACGGTGCCGGCCAGATAGCCTATGGCAACGTAAGGCTTGGGTTCGATGAAAACAGCCAGAACGACAAATACCACGACCGTA
>DAOVRI010000168.1 GCA_030628245.1 Dehalococcoidales bacterium | reverse complement strand
TTCACATAGTCAAGAGCCGTCAGGTGGTAGAAGTGAAAGATATGGTCCTGGGCGACGTGCGCTCCCTGAATCAGGTTGCGAATTATCCGTCCGTTGTCCGGTATCTTATCGGCAATGCCGAAAGCGCTATCGAGGTTTAACGTGGCCGCGATAGCGTGCGACTGCGGGCAGACGCCGCAGATGCGCTGGGTAATCACCTGGGCATCCCGCGGGTCGCGTCCCCGCAGGATAATTTCAAATCCGCGGAAGAGGTTGCCGACAGTCCTGGCTTCCTTGACCTCCCCGTTCTCGACGATGCACTCGACTTTAAGGTGTCCCTCAATTCTGGTGACGGGGTCAATAACAATCTTACCCATTACTTCTCCTCCTTGCTAGCCCAGTAGGCACCGATGACGGGCAACTCGACGTCAACGAGTTTCTCGTAGAAGGGTGCTGTCTGGTCGGGGAATTCGGGCTGGGTACAGCCGTTGCACGGCGCGCCGGCACCGATAACCCAGTTCGTGCCGCTGTTCCACCTTCTCAGGGGACAGTCGGCATAGGTTATGGGGCCTTTGCAGCCGAGCTCATAAAGACAGCCCTCGTCGCCGAATTTCTTGGCGAACTTGCCTTCGTCGAAATAGGCGCGGTTGGGACAGTTCTCATGAATCAGCTTGCCGTAGAAAGCCTTGGGCCGGAGCAGGTCGTCGAGGTCGTCAGCCGTGGGCAGACCGTTCAGGATAACACTGGCCACCGTCCCCACGAACCAGTCGGGGTGCGGCGGACAGCCGGGAATATTAATCAGGGGTTTCTTAATGCCTTTCGCCTCAAGGGCTTTTTGTACCGGCTGGGCGTTGGTGGGATTGGGAGACGCAGCGGAAATGCCCCCGAACGAGGCGCAAGTACCCAGAGCGATAACGGCCAGAGCATCCTGGGCCAGCTCCGTCACCCTCTGAAGCATGGTGACCGGTTTACCATCCCGCTCGCCGACCGCCCCGTAAACGGCATCCGTAGCCATGGAGACAGCGCCGTCAACGACCAGGATATATTCGCCCTGCTTCTGTTTGGCCGTGTCCTCCATCACCTCGACAGCCAGTTCCCCGGCGGCAGCCATTATCACCGGGTGAAACCTGAGGTTGATGTGCACGCCGGGAACTATCTGGTCGATAAGCACATTTTTAATGGTAGGACTGGCCGCGTTCAAAAGTGACACGGCACAGCCACTGCAGCCGGATGTTTGCAGGTAAACAACTGGAAGTTCCTTAACCATCAAGTCCAACTCCTTTCTGAGTTATCTCAATATTTATGCGTCAGCGTATACAGATAACCGACGCAGGAAATAAGTAGTCCGATGCAGGACAGGCGATGAGTAAATTTACAAATTTCAATAAGTTCCAGGCTCCATCTGGTTCTTATTCCTATTAAAACGGTCCTTGTTGTCGAGGAGATATGAACTCTACTTTTGTATACTGTACTGTAGCTCTAGTACTTCGGCTATAGCTTCCACCATAATTATAGTACGAGGCTGGAGATAAGTCCAGCACGGTTATTCATAAATTAAAAGAACATGACGCAGCATTAATAATCTATTCCGGCAGCGCTCGAGCCACGATTTCGGCTAGGTCCAGCACCTGCACTTTGTCAGCGGCGTCTTTGTCTTTCAGCCCGTCATCAAACATGGTCATACAGTAAGGGCAACAGACACAAATGGTTTCCGCCTTCTTTTCCAGGGCTTCTTCCACGCGGGCCACATTAATGAGCGTTCCCTCTTTTTCTTCCATCCACATGCGGCCGCCGCCGGCGCCGCAGCAGAACGCCTTATCGCGATTGCGCTCCATTTCAGCAGGTGCCTTACCGGTGGCCTCGGCCACCACCTGACGCGGGGCGTCGTAGATAAGGTTATATCTTCCCAGATAGCAGGAATCGTGGAAGACCACGTTGCCCAGGTCGCCGGAAGCGTTCAGCTTGAGCCTGCCCTCTTTAATCAGACTATTGATGAACTCCGTATGATGGACTACTTCCAGGTCGGCTCCATATTGCTTATAATCGTTCTTCAGGGTATTGTAGCAATGCGGACACTGCGTGATAATCTTCTTGACACCCTTTTCCTCGAACATCTTGATGTTTTCTCTGGCCATGCGGTCGAAGACATACTCGTTGCCGAGTCGGCGCACGCTTTCTCCGCAACACAGTTCGTCCCTCCCCAGGGTCCCCCAGGATACACCGCCGGCATCGAGGATTTTAGCTACGGACAACGTTGTATGACGGTTGCGGGCGTCAAAAGCGCCGGCGCAGCCTATATAGAACAGGTATTCGGTCTTGCCGGCCTCGAAAGGCTGGACATTAATATCCGCCGCCCACTTGGTGCGTTCCGCGGGGGCAATGCCCCAGGGATTGCTGCGCTGTTCCATGTTCTCGAAGAGTGTCAGCAGCTCTTCAGGGAATTTTGCCTTCATCTCCACCAGGTGCCGGCGCATGTCAACGATTCTGGGCACGTGCTCGATAAATACCGGGCAGACTTCCATGCAGGCGCCGCAGGTGGTGCACTCCCAGAGGACCTCCTCGGAGACGCTGCCCTCACCGTCGCCGCCGATTAACGGCAATTCCGCCACGCTGTCCCCGGGGCCGTTTTTCAGCAGGTTGACCTTAATATCATGAATGACCAGCCTCGGCTCCAGCGGTTTGCCGGTGAAAGTAGCCGGGCAGACATCCGAGCAACGCCCGCACTCGGTACAGGCATAAGAATCGAATAGCCCCTTCCAGGTAAACTGGTCCACCTGCCCCACCCCGAAAGTATTGTCCCTGGCGAACTCTTCCCGGGACTGTGTCTTAATTTTTTCCAGGCTCTTGAAAAAGCAGTTGGGGATGGAGGCGAGGACATGCATGTGCTTGCTGTAAGGCAGGTAGTTAAGGAAAGACAGCAGCACGGCCGCATGAATCCACCAGAAGACATTTGCCGCCGTTTCCAGGCTCCCCGCCGAAGCCCCCGACGGTATAATGGCAGCGCCGAAGTTAGATATGAACATATAGTCTGCCGCCCGCTCCGTGCCCCGGGCGATTTCGCTGGCGTGCATGCCGAAGAAGGCAATCATCAGGAAAGCCACCAGCGACAGGATAATGAAGGCATCGCGGCTCCTAGCTTCCGTGTGGGGCGGCGGGAAAGTCAGACGGCGGATAACGGCTAAAATTACCGAAAGCAGCGCCAGGACGGAGACGATATCGAAAATACAGGCCAGCGTAAAGTAGGCGCCGTCCGGCAGACGCGAGTAACTGATGACATCCGGCGCAAGGCCGTTGAGCAGGAACTCGGCGTTGGCGATTAACAACACCATGAAGGCCCAGAAAAGCACGAAGTGGTTTATGCCGAACGGCTTGCTGACCACCCGCCTCTGGCCGAAGGCGTAAAACAACATGTTCCAGAATCGTTTATGGAGGGCATCGAATCGATTGTCCGGTCGGCCCTTCAGAACGAGGCCGAAACGCCGGTAGCAACTCCAGCCGAAGAACAGTATGGCGGCAGCGAAGACAACGATAAATGCAATTACATCTGGCGTCAAAATACTTTATTCCTTTTCGGTATTACTTGGCTGCGCCCGCTTTCTTAGCTTTTAGCTCCCCGACATAATTCGTGATTGCCGGTATTACCTGGAAGAGGTCGCCGACAATCCCGAAGGTGGCTACTTCAAAAATGGGCGCCTGCTTATCACGGTTAATGGCGATGATAACATCCGAGTCCTGCATGCCGACCAGGTGCTGAATGGCGCCGCTGATACCGCAGGCGATATAAATCTTGGGTCGGACCGTCTTGCCCGTCTGGCCGACCTGCCGCTCCAGAGGCATCCAGCCGGCTTCCACGGCGGCACGGGAGCAGGCCACCACCCCACCCAACTCGTCCGCCAGTTCCTGTAATATGCTGTAATTCTCCGTGTTGCACATGCCCCGTCCGCCCGAGACGATGATATCGGCGGCGGCGACATCGACGCTGTCCAGGTTCTGGTCTTCGATTATCTCCAGCACCTTGGCGGCGATGTCTTCTTCCTTGATGGGCACGGCCTCGCGGACAATCTCACCGGTGCGGGAAGTATCCTTCTCAGGCAGGGGCATAACGTGGGGTCGCACCGTGGACATCTGCGGTCGTGTATATTCCGTCAGAATAGTCGCCATGATGTTACCACCGAAGGCGGGACGTGTCTGCAGCAGGAAACCTTTATCGTCGATGGCCAGGCCGGTACAGTC
>DAOVRI010000099.1 GCA_030628245.1 Dehalococcoidales bacterium | reverse complement strand
TCCCTTTATGAATGATTTTTCCTTTTCGCGTTCATCTTTCTCTGCCATATGCTATTCTTATTATCCTCCTTCATTCGTCTGACCTGCCACCACGAATTATACTAAATTTAGGGGGGTAAGTATTACTATTGCTTCTTGAGCAGGTGATTGGTATCCTAAATAACTTTTAGTCTTGCTTTCAAGCTCGGTTGAACGAAATGGCTTAGTGTGACTTTTACACAGAAAACGTTTATATATTAGAGAAAATGGAAAGGTAGAATTTAACCTTCAAGAAAGATAAATGATTTTATTGTAAATTACAGATGGTTCTGATGGCTGTATAGATAAGCAAAAGCCCCAGACTGGGAAAGACACCGCCCCCGGCTAGAACAAAGAGCTTGGAGGCGGCGCGACGGGTAAAGGCTCTGCCCAACTTTCAGTCGTTCTTGACTGCTTGCTCCGTGTAATGGAGTCCTTTCCGCCGGCGATGCATCCGAATTCCAAGCGGCTAGATTTGATGGACTTCCCCGGTGGCCTTGTTCTTCCAGTACCCTCGGTGCTGTAGCGCCCACTTGAATGTGATAGCCCCGGGACGGGGGCAATCATTAACACAGCAGCCGCCATACCAGCATTCATCAGGATGCAATATGATAGGTGGTTTGCCTTTCTCTGGATTGGGTATGAACACGTCTATCTGGCAGACTTCTACGCAGGTATTGCACCCGTCGCAGATATCAGGATTAAAAACTACCGGAGCACTCGGTGTAGTAATATTAGGCATGGCGCTTACTTTTTCCTTAGACATCTTTTCCTCCAAAAACCAGTGTATTTAATAGGTGTAGTGTTGATTTTGAAACTATCATTTCCCCTTATATACACCGGTATAGTCTTTATTATGGGCTTCATACTGTTCCTTCATGTTACCCCAGAAGGTCAGCGGCAGTTCTCCGGTTTTGACCTTGCTGTTTTCCTGTTTAATCGTAAGGAACTTTCTCCACTCCGGCGGGTCCAGAGTCGGGTAGTCTATCCTCTGGAAGTTCAGCGGGACACTGCTGGCCTTGCGTGCCAGCGAAGCATGAATGATGATTTGAGCGTAGGTTAAAAGACTTAGGTCTTCCAGACTGCGCATCAGCTTATGCGGGTCCAGAGCGAACAGTTGAGGCACCGATTCCTCTTCGATTTTTCGCAAGGTATCGAGACCCATATTAAGAAGAGACTCGGTTTTGAATTCGCTGACATAATATTGCATGGCTCTCGCAATACCGGCATGCAGCTCTTTCCACTCCATGCCGCTGCTCCGCTTAACCGGGGCGTAAACCCGGGCTTTCTCAAGGATGACCTGTTCACGGGATATTTTGGACTCACCGACCTCCCGGGCATAGGCTGCGGCTTTTCGGCCGGCATACCTGCCGGTTGCCGCCGCATAACTATGGTCCTCGGGAGAAAACATCTGCATTCCGGCGGCATACAGCCCATCGAGAGTAGTTTTCAAGTTCCAGTCGACTATCACGCCGCCGCCGTAACCGGCCTCCCGCCATTGCGGTAAACTGCTGCCCTCAATAAACTTGTAACTCTGGAGTAAGTCCCGGCTCTGGTCATAGCCAGCTTTGTTGAAAGTGTCGATAATAATTTTCGTCGTAGATTCTTCTCCCAGCATCAGTTTCCAGGTGGCATTTCTCTCGACCTCCGGCATGGACGGGAAATCGCCGTAGAACGGCAGCGCATATTCACCTGAGAGGATGCCTTTCCGGATAGCTTGCTCAACATCAGGCACCGGCATCATAGCTCCCCAATCAGCCCAACCCTGTGTCGGATACGGTACCCTTTTGCCGTTGGCATCGACGATTGGAACATTCTCATAACTGGCGTCGCCTGCCCCGGTATACCACTTATGCTTATGGCCGGTAGCAATACGCAGGACTCCAGCGGCTTCCATCGTGGTCAGTTCGGCCCCGGCTTTCCAGGCCATGACGGTGCCGTCGCCCGTAATTGTCCGGGACATCATGTTGGAATACCCGCCTAATTCGGTGCTTATCAGCCATATCGACCCGGCTCCAGCGGTGGCGAGGATAGCCGATTTAGATTTAAAAATCATGAATTCACCGGTACGGTTGTTGAGGCCGGTGGCCCCGACTACCCGGGCGCCCTGGACTCCGTTCTCGGTGAGCAGGCTGGTCACTGCCACGCGGTCAAAAATTCTTACCCCTAAGCGCTGGCATTCCTTTTTCAATGCGGGTTTAAAAGTGCTCCCCCAGACCCGTATTACCACGTTGTTCCTGGTATGGTCCGCTTGATAGAATTTCATTTTGTCTTCATCTGTCTCGGCTGAGGCGAGATAACTATGTACTCGAGTATAGCGTGGGGAAAACATGATTTTGGTCTTTTCATCCCGGCCTTCAGCGCCCAGGTAATCATCGCCGGTATCTCTAACTTTGCCGCCCATTTGTTCCAGTTCAAGCAGACAATCATAGTTCTCACGGCACTGGATCTGGAGGCCGATACCGTTGCAGTACGGACGGTCGGCCATGTGCTCTGCCCACTCATCCGGGTCCACATTGGATAAAGGGTTTGCGGGAGCATTACACCAGTGATCGCATCCGGGACCACCGGCGCCGCTCCTGATAGTATCACCCTTTTCTACCAGCGCCACGTTCAGTCCTTGCTTGGCAGCACTGATGGCCGCCCAGCAACCGGCGATACCGCCTCCAATCACCAGGACATCGGCATCGATTTCCTGCTCCTGGTCGTAGCGGACAGGATACGGCCAGTCCGGCGCGTGACCTTGTTCCTTAAAATAATCATGCCAGGTACTCAATTTCTTAACCTCCTTTATGACTTACTCAATCTTCTGTTCTAACCTGAATAGGTGATTATAGCTATGTCTGACGTCAATCATCAGGAAACTGTCATCCCTAAGTGGGAACATTGGTACGGTTATTGGCCAAGCTATATATTAATCCGGGATTTCCTGTATCAACTCGCAGCAAGCTGGCTCGCGTCCCTCTTGAGTCGCAATCCAAATGATATATCTCGTCGCATACGATTGTCAAACCCGTTCAGAACACTCCGGACAAGCTATAGCATCCCGGGAAACCACTTGTATCCACCGGCGTCATGAGTCAACAAAAGGGCGAATTGTTCAACGGAAAGATATACTCGGGGTCTTTCAGACTTTCACGCTTTTCGAGAGCGGCACCATAAACCACTCGTACGCCTCTCGCGGCTGGGGGCCTTACTCCTGGGCTAATTGAAGTGTTGCGGATATTTGGGAACCCGCCATCTTAACATTTGTTACCTAATCACAAGCCCTTGATATTTCTCTAGGAGGGGGCTGGTTTGCCGACATTTTGCCGACAAACTGTTTAGCACCCAGTGGCACAGGGTAGCACAACTAGCTACAAACTGGTGCTTGACGCCAGACCAGATAAGGCGTTATGCTATCTAATGGCACTAGGAGTGACATTGGGCTTAGAACTCCAAAACCGCCGGTCGGGGGTTCGAGTCCTCCCACTCCTGCCATGAATTTTCGTGCCGAGGTGGTGGAATCGGTAGACACGCCATCTTGAGGGGGTGGTGCGCGTAAGCGCGTGGGAGTTCAAATCTCCCCCTCGGCACCATATCGATAGCATTGTTTCCAGTCCTTAATCTGAGGGATTTGACATAACGTACTCTAAGAACCGGGGAGTTAAATGGCAGAACAGGCCAGGTTAATCGATATTTATATTATGGGCAGGCACTGTCAGGTCCCGGAAGGACTCACCATCCTGACGGCGCTGGAATACAGCGGCTACCGTATGCTTCGCGGCTGCGGCTGCCGTGCCGGTTTCTGCGGCGCCTGCGCGACTATTTATAACTTTAAAAACGACCCCCAACTCAGGTACGACCTCGCCTGCCAGAAGGCCGTGGAGCCGGACATGTGCCTGGTACAGATACCTTTCTTCCCGGCTGCCAAGGCCGTTTACGATTTGGAAAAGCTGGAGCCCGACGGCGAAAAAATCAAAGCACTGTACCCGGACATAGTGAAATGCTTCGGGTGCAATACCTGCACCAAGACCTGCCCCCAGGAACTCGAAGTAATGTGGTTTATGACCGATGCCCTCAGGGGTGATATCCGGGCGGTGGCCGATAAGTCTTTCGACTGTGTGATGTGCGGCCTGTGCGCGGCCCGCTGCCCGCAGGGGCTGGTGCCCTATAACGTGGCCCTGCTGTGCCGTCGTCTATACGGTCGTTACCTGGCGCCTGTTTCCGAGCACCTGGATAATAGAATAAGTGAAATAGAGTCCGGCAAGTTCGATGCCGAGATAGAGGGATTGAAAGAGGCCGGTAACAAAGAGCTGCGCCGCCGGTACGCCGAGCGCGACATGGAACCGGCTCTGGAACAACACTGGGAATAAGGGTGTTTACAAATGTACCCAGCTTATCTGGAAGAAAGCATTCATCTCGTGGAAGATACCCGGGTGAGGCGACTCATCGAAACTATCCCGCGCCTTGCCGAAGATGAAAAAGCCGACCTGCTGCGGGAGTACCACCCCGACTATATCGCCACGAGCATGCACAAATTGCAGGTGGGCATCAACAAGGGCGATGCCACGCCCCTGGAACTGGCCGATTTACTGGAGGGGAACAGCCGGATTGACCCGGACAGAATCGACCCCTCCAAGCCCGACCATAACGTGGATGTTCTGGTAATCGGCTGCGGAGGTGCCGGGGCTTCGGCGGCACTGCTGGCCCACGAAGCCGGGGCCAGGGTCTTTATCACCACCAAGCTGCGCCTGGGGGATGCCAATACCGTCGGGGCGCAGGCGGGCACCCAGGCCGCCGACCGGCCCAACGACTCGCCGGCGATTCACTATCTGGATACCATGGGCGGCGGCCACTTCGAGAACATCCCGGAGCTGGTGGAGGTTCTGGTGAAAGATGCCCCATCGGCGATAAAGTGGCTGGAGAAGCTGGGGGTGAACTGGGACAAAGAGCCGGACGGGGCCATGTACGAACTATCCGGCGGCGGCACGTCAAGGCGGCGGCTGCACTCCGCACGGGACTATACCGGACTGGAGGAAATGCGCGTTCTCCGTGACGAGCTTCAGAATAAGAAGATAGACTACCTCGAGTTCGCCCCGGCCGTCGAGCTGATACTGGACGACCGCGGGCAGATAGCCGGCGCCATACTGCTCAACATGGAGACCGAAGAGCTAATCATCGTGAGAGCCAGGGCGGTAGTCATGACCACCGGCGGCATCGGGCGTCTGCATATTCAGGGTTTCCCCACCACCAATCACTACGGCGCCACGGCTGACGGCCTGGTGCTGGCCTACCGCGCCGGCGCCGAATTGATTTTCATAGATACCATGCAGTATCACCCCACCGGCGCCGTTTACCCGCTCCAGATTCTGGGGCAGCTGGTTACCGAGAAAGTAAGGACGCTGGGGGCGCAGCTGGTAAACAGCAATGGAGAACAGTTCGTCATGCCCTTGGAACCCCGGGATACCGTCGCATCGGCCATTATCCGTGAATGCCAGGGACGTCAGTACGGACTCCGGACGCCCAACGGAGAGCTTGGTGTCTGGCTGGACTCGCCAATGATTGATATCCTCCGGGGTGAGGGCACGATTGCCCGGGAACTGCCCGCCATGGTGCGGCAGTTCCGCCGCTTCAATATCGATATTACCCGTGAGCCGATTCTGGTTTATCCCACCCTGCATTATCAGAACGGCGGCATTAAGATTGATACCGACGGGGCTACCAATGTGCCGGGACTTTACGCAGCCGGCGAGTGTACCGGCGGTGTGCACGGGCGGAACCGCCTCATCGGCAACTCGACTCTGGAGCTATTTGTCTTCGGGAGGAGGGCTGGTCGGGCGGCGGCCCGGTATGCTAAAGAAGTGAAAAGAGGCAGTCCGACACTGGAACATCTGCGCCAATGGCAGAAAGACCTTGAGCGGGCAGGCCTGGCCAGGGAGCGTCCGGTCTCACCGCGGCTACTGCCGGACTATGTCAAACGTGCCCACGGATATACCAGACAGGTATTCCAGGCGGATTAACTTTTACTGCAAGACTGGGAGAAAAACATTATGCCACTACCTGTTCAACGGGATATTAGAGAGATAGAGGGCATCCTGAATGAAATCCTGAATACCAAATGCCCTCCGGTAGGCAGGTGTCGTCTTCTCTCCAGCGGGTTCGGCACGGCCCATTCGCTGAATATCGCCGAGGACATCAGCGGGCACAAAGAGTGCCTGGGCTGCGGGAACTGCGTCGATATCTGCCCCTTTTTATCCCGCGAACCGTCCCGCCGCGAGAAAACGGAGCAGCGTACTTCCATGGCCCTGGAAAGCATCGTTGGTGAGGACTGCGACCTGTGTAATGCCTGTGTCCTCGTTTGTCCCCAGGTGGATACAACTATCAAGAACTACGTCGTCAATCACCGCATGGTGGAGGTAATGTCCCGCCTCGAGCGGAGAATCGGTGATGAAGACGAGCCTGATTTAGACCTGTTCCTTGAAGAAGCTATCAGTTCCGACTGACCTTATGGGGTGAAG
>DAOVRI010000003.1 GCA_030628245.1 Dehalococcoidales bacterium | reverse complement strand
TCATCGACAGATTCGGCAATACCCTCGAGTACACTACCGCCCGACTCTACCGCAACTCTCTTACCCAGTGTTTCCAGTCTATCCCGCCACGCCTCGTAAATAGACTCTGCCTCCGGCAGTAACAGATACAGTCGTTCGAACTCGGTCAGGAGGCGCCTGATGATATTCGCCCGTAACACGCTCCTGTCCAGCTCATCTTTGAGACTGGTGGCCGTGGCCGATATCTCGGCAACATCGGAGGCCTTCAAGGCCACATTGATACCGATGCCGATAAGGGCATAGGCCACCTTATTCCCCTTCACCTCGTTCTCAATCAAAATCCCGCAGACCTTCTTACCGTCGATAAGGATATCATTAGGCCACTTTATCCGCGTTTTCAGGCTGGTGACCGTCTCAATACCGTGCGCCACCGCCAGAGAAGCTATCATAACCAGGTAAGGCAGTCTGGCGATGTCCGGATAGAGAACGATAGACAAAGCTATGTTCCCTGACGGCGAAAACCAGGTACGCTGCATCCTGCCCCGGCCTTCGGTCTGCTCTCCGGCGATGATAACGGTACCCTCGGCGGTTCCCCGCCGGGCCTCAAGCCGGGCCGCGTCCATAGTGGATGGAAGATGAGGATAATAGACAACCTTTTGCCCGATGAAGCTGGTAGGCAGTCCTTCGGTAATTGAAGATGATGATAAATCTCTCGGCGCCATTCTACAACCGCCCGATAACCGGGTTGACCACAGATAGATAATACCACAAAGGGTGAGGTAAAAGAATGGATTTAAAGAATGTCCGGTGGGATAATAGAGGCTAGACTTTAATCTGAACGAAGGGAAGAAGCTGAATACCCATTTTGGGTTTTATTTCGAACTTAATGCCTTCCTGTCCCCAGCGTTCCGCGCCGGCCAGCTTGGTTACCTCTAAAGCCTTGATTACGCGGGTGTCAATCTGGCCTGTGTCCAGCATCACATCGTGTGACCTGAGCCTGAGGTAATAATCACTCATCGCGTAGGCGCGGAAAAGCGTTTTACTCTCGAACACGTGGGTATCCAGGGCCAGCGTAATTGATCGGTCCTGCTCGCATAGCTCCTTGCATGCCTGCAAGAAGTCCACCTTAATCACCGGGCTGACACGAGTTATCAACGGCGACGGCGAGTCCACGATAATCAGCTTAAAGCGCTGAGGTAGCTCTACAATATGGTCGAGGATAAGCTGAAGGGATTTTTCAGCGTTTCTTAAAACGTTTGGCGTACCCATTTTGTAGATTCGAAAACGGTCGGTCACTAGGTCATGTCTGGTGTCCAGAGACATGGAATCCATCTGGGTAACGAGAGTCTCGGAATTATAATCTGAGGAATAATAGGCGACAGGACTACCTTTGGAGTGCAGTACGCCGTAGGCTATGTGCTGGCACAATACGCTCTTACCGGTCCGGGTTTCCCCCTCTACCAGCACCAGAGAACCTTCATGGATACCGCCACCCAGGGCCTCGGCAATATCCCGGACACCGGTCGTACCGGGGTCATTAGTCGTCGTCATGCCCAGCATAAGTCTCTAGAACCCCCATGACATAATTGTGGATTTTCGGTAGAATTTATCTCTTATCTATCTCCTCGACGTTCCAGTATAGGCCAGATAAGGTGAAAAGGATATAAATAGCAGGAGGCTAGAGGTAAACATTTCGTAAACATTTCGTAAATAATTTCAGAAGTTATTGAAACGAAAAAAATTGACAATAAAAGGAATTTCTAATACAATTACGAGCACTGCTAAAAATATCGTGATAAAGGAAGGATAAAACAATGGAAAACGGGATTGTAGAAGTCCTGTTCTTTGACTCCTGGGCCTGGCTAATTTTTATAGCTGTTGGCCTGGTGCTGATTATTCTGGAACTAATCATCGGCATAGAGACCGGTCTTGACCTGGTTTTTATCGGCAGCGCTTTTGTCCTGGGCGGACTGATAACACTGGCAATGAATTCCTGGGTCTGGACCGCCATCGTTACCGGCGTTATCTGCGTTATTTATGTGGCTGCCGGCCGCAGGTATGTACATAAAAGGATGGCAGTTGCTAAAGAGAAAACAAACATAGACACTATCATCGGTAGAACAGGCATAGTCCAGAAGGACATCGGCAGAGGCAGCATCGGACTGGTAAAGATAGGATACGAAGAATGGCGGGCAAGGGCGAAGGAGGACATTAAAGAAGGCGAGGAGATAACCGTCACTGGTATCAGTGGCGTTACTTTATTGGTAAAAAAGACGAAAGGGAGTGAATAAAATGGGCGTAGGGCTTATCGTTGTAATCGTAATACTTGTCATACTCTTCATCACCACGCTGGCTAAATCGATTACCATCATCCACCAGGCTGAGAAAGGAATTATCGAAAGGTTCGGCCGGTACAAGGAAACTCTGGAACCGGGGCTCCGGTTTATCATCCCGTTTATCGATTCTCTGATGTCCAGAATAGACATGAGAGAGACGGTACTCGATATACAGCCGCAGCCAGTCATTACGAGGGACAATGTCACGGTAACGGTTGATGCCGTCGTTTATTACTACGTGACCGATGCCAAAGCCGTCAAGTATGAAGTCGCCAATTTCTATGTGGCTATCAGCAAGCTGGCTCAAACCAACATGAGGAACGTAATCGGCGAGATGAGCCTGGACGAGACCCTGACGTCACGGGAACGTATCAATGCCGCCTTGAGGGAAACCCTTGACGAGGCTACGGACAAATGGGGGGTAAAAGTGACCAGGGTGGAAGTGAAGGAGATTGAGCCGCCCCACGACATCAGCGAGGCCATGAGCAAGCAGATGAAAGCGGAACGAGAAAAGCGGGCTGTCATTCTGGAAGCGGAAGCCTACCGGCAGAAGCAGATTCTGGAGGCCGAGGGCGACAAACAGAACGCCATACTGGTGGCGGAGGGAGACCGGCAGGCAGCTATTCTGCGGGCGGAAGGCGAAGCGCAGGCCATTCAAAACGTATCGACGGCGGCGGATAAATTCTTTATCGGGAATGCGCAGGTGTTGAAACAGCTGGAAGTTACGCAGGCTGCCCTGCAGGACAATAGCAAGCTCGTGGTATCCGACCAGTCGAAGCTGGTTAACGTGCTGGGCCTGGCGGAGGCGCTTTCTCAGAAACCATCGCCGGATAAAAAAGCCGGGCAATAACAAGAAAAATTATTGACAATGGGGAATAGCTTGTGCTATTATTTATAGCGTCCCCAAGTGGGGCATTTTGTACCTTAACAACTGAATAGCGGAAGGAAGGTTCTAAAACAAGTAAATCAATTTTTTTGGAGAGTTTGATCCCGGCTCAGGATAAACGCTGGCGGTGTGCTTTATGCATGCAAGTCGAACGAGCCATTTCGGTGGCTAGTGGCGGACGGGTGAGTAACACGTAAGTAACCTGTCCTTAAGTGGGGAATAACTCTGAGAAATCGGAGCTAATACCGCATGTGGTGATGGTGGTAAAGCATCATCACTAAAGCCTTCGGGCGCTTGAGGAGGGGCTTGCGCACGATTAGCTAGTTGGTGAGGTAACGGCCTACCAAGGCAACGATCGTTAGCTGGTTTGAGAGGACGACCAGCCACACTGGGACTGAGACACGGCCCAGACTCCTACGGGAGGCAGCAGCAAGGAATATTGGGCAATGGGCGAAAGCCTGACCCAGCGACACCGCGTGGGGGAAGAAGGCCCTCGGGTTGTAAACCCCTTTTCCCGGGGAAGAATAATGACGGTACCTGGGGAATAAGCCCCGGCTAACTACGTGCCAGCAGCCGCGGTAATACGTAGGGGGCGAGCGTTATCCGGATTTACTGGGCGTAAAGCGGGCGTAGGCGGCCTTTCAAGTCGGATGTGAAATCTCCCGGCTTAACTGGGAGGGTGCATTCGATACTGATGGGCTAGAGTGCAGCAGAGGGAAGTGGAATTCCCGGTGTAGTGGTGAAATGCGTAGATATCGGGAAGAACACTAGTGGCGAAGGCGGCTTCCTGGGCTGTAACTGACGCTGAGGTCCGAAGGCGTGGGTAGCAAACAGGATTAGATACCCTGGTAGTCCACGCAGTAAACGATGGATACTAGGTATAGGGGGTATCGACCCCCTCTGTGCCGAAGCTAACGCATTAAGTATCCCGCCTGGGGACTACGGTCGCAAGACTAAAACTCAAAGGAATTGACGGGTGCCCGCACAAGCAGCGGAGCGTGTGGTTTAATTCGATGCAACGCGAAGAACCTTACCAGGGCTTGACATGTTGGTAGTAGCGACCCGAAAGGTTAGCGACCTGTTAAGTCAGGAACCATCACAGGTGCTGCATGGCTGTCGTCAGCTCGTGCCGTGAGGTGTCGGGTTAAGTCCCATAACGAGCGCAACCCCTGTTGCCAGTTATTTTCTCTGGCGAGACTGCCCCGCAAAACGGGGAGGAAGGAGGGGATGATGTCAAGTCAGTATGGCCCTTATGCCCTGGGCTACACACACGCTACAATGGGTGGTACAATGGGTTGCAATGGAGCGATCCGGAGCTAATCCTTCAAAACCATCCTCAGTTCGGATTGCAGGCTGAAATTCGCCTGCATGAAGTCGGAGTTGCTAGTAACCGCACATCAGCACGGTGCGGTGAATACGTTCTCGGGCATTGTACACACCGCCCGTCACGTCATGAAAGTCGGCAACACCTGAAGCCGATGAGCTAACCTCATTTATGAGGAGGCAGTTGTCTAGGGTGAGGTCGGTGATTGGGACGAAGTCGTAACAAGGTAGCCGTAGCGGAAGCTGCGGCTGGATCACCTCCTTTCTAGGGAGATAAATTGGTGTGAAACCTATTCTCCTAGGTCGGTCCGCTGACCTACTAAAACTTAAGTCAGTGGTAATGCTTTCCTTCCGCTATCCAGTTGTTAAGGTTTTTTGTTTGGGGTGAATAAACTAGCCTCACCCCCTTAATCCCCCTCTCCAAACGGAGCATTAGAGAAAGCCTTTAATATTTTGTTTGGAGAGGGGGAAAATATTTAAGAAGAGGGGCTTCGCCCCTCTTAAACTCCCCTATTGGTGGTGGGGGGATATCCTGCGGGATAAGCCGCCTGATGACCATCCCCTTGATTAGATTGGGATACCTAGGGAAACGGTGTTTTGAGTCGGTGGTCTTCACCCGCCGGTGGTTCAATAAGATACCATCGTTCTGTCTATGAGTCGCCAGAGCATGCTGCCTTATTCCTTGTCTGCGAAGCTGCACAATACATCTAAAAGTGTGGACACTTTCTGCTCCGGTCAACTGGACTTGAACCGATATATTTAGTAGACTAGAGTAAACGTAGTCGAAAAAGTTCTCCCTGTTGTAACCCCAGCTCCACCAGATGTTTGGTATTAATTTGAAGGAGTATTTAAATGGCAAAAACGAGCTATCAAAAGAACCTGGTGGAAAAACCCAGCTATGAAGTCGGCGATGGTCAGGAAATCAAGGGACGCCAGAATCCGACGATGACCTTTATGAGCAACGACCTTGCCCCCGGAAGCAATACCTATATCGAAATCGGCTGGATATACGAGATGCCCGAGCCGAATCCGCACATCCACGCACATTCACATAATTATGATGAAATAGTGTTACACATCGGGGCTGACCCCAACAACCCGGAATACCTCGGCGGGGAAATAGAGTTCGTGGTCGGCGGCGAAAAAATCGTCATTGATAAGACCTCGGCGCTGTTTATCCCCAAAGGAGTAGAGCACGGTCCCTTGAGCTGGAAGAGCGTGGAAAAGCCTCATATCCAGATGGTGGTAATGCCGGGCGCCGGCACCCTTAAAGAATCCAATCCCGCCGGGTATGTTCCTGACTAAAAATGGTATTTTCCTGAGCTTTTTAATAGAGTCATCGTGGTTACGGAATATGACTGTAATATAGACGTGTGTACTTGCCGGAACTATCTCTCTGGCAAGTATTATATTGGGCAGGACAGCCTGCGAAAATAGAACCATTTCTGGAGGAGACCTCAGAATAAACAGGAGGCAATATATGGACCTGCATTTGAAAGATAAGATAGCCCTGGTGACCGGCGCCGGCAGTCAAATAGGGTATGGGAAAGCCATAGCACTGACCCTGGCGGAAGAGGGCTGTGATATCGTTGCCGCTGACATAGACCCTGACGGGGCGAAACAGACCGCCGCCGCCGTTGAGGCACTGGGACGCAAAGCCCTGGCGGTAAAGGTCGATGTGACCAGACAGACCGAAGTTGATGACATGGTTAAAAAGGCGATTGAAAAGTTCGGCAGGATTGATATCCTGGTCAATAACGCCGGTGCCAGCAGCCAGTTGCGGCCGTTCATGGAGATGACGGAAGAGGACTGGGACTTTGACATCCACACCAATCTCTACGGCCAGATGAGGGTCGCCCGGGCGGTCCTGCCCCACATGATAGCGTGTAAATACGGACGAATTATAAATACCTCCGGCGGACAGGGCATCCCCGATATATCCATTTACGGAGCCGCCAAGGCCGGCGTGGTCATGTTCACGCAGGCACTGGCGCGGGAGGTGGCTTCACAGGGGGTAATCGTCAACGCCGTCGGCCCCGGACTTGGCAAGACCGGCCTCGTTCACCACGCCCCACAGGCAATGTTAGAGGGGGAGAAGCAGAGGTCACTGCTCAAACGACTCTGCACACCGGAAGACGTGGCGCCGGTGGTGGCTTTCCTGGCCTCGGACAGGTGCAGCTACATGATTGGGCAGCTTGTGCAGTTGAGTACTTCTTAATCCTGTAGCAGCGTATTCCAAGGCGTATCCAGCTGGGGCACCGGAATCTCGATGACCACCGGGCGGTCAGCCTTCAGCGCCGAAATCAGCTTCGTCCCAAGCTCATCGTGGTGCGATAGCCTGATACCGATAGCGCCGAACGCTTCGGCGAATCTGACATAATCGGGATTGTGCAATTTGTTACCGACAAACCGACCCCCGAACTGGCGACGCTGTATGCCGGTGACCGTCCCGTAAGCGTTATCAGTGAAGACAAGCGTGACCACGTTTATCCCTTCCTGGACGGCGGTGGCCAGCTCCGCGGACGCGTACGGAAAACCTCCGTCGCCGCAGATGGCAACCACGGGGCTGTCCGAATTGCCTATTTTAGCGCCAAGGGCGGTGGGGAAGGCGAAGCCGAGGGTGGCGAAATAGGAAGAATCGACGTATCGGCGCGGTTTATTGACGGGATAGGCGATATCGCACCAGTAGCCTATATTCGTAATATCCGGCACGATGATAGCATCGTCCTGCAGGATATCGTAAATCGACCGGATGACGGATAGCTGTAGCGGAGCTGCCTTTTCCAGTCGGGTCCTTATCTCAGCCCTGATTCCGGCTATCTCTGTTTTCTCCCAGTGGCTGGAACAGGTACCGGAACACTCTTTCAGCAGCGCCTTCAGGGCAAGACCGGCGTCGGCTTTAATGCCGAGGTCGATTCTATGGTTTCTCCCCAGTTCATCGGCATCGAAGTCTATCTGAATAATTTTCTGGTCGGGCCGGAGCTCCAGCCGGGTATTGCCCGAGGCGCGCAGTCGACTCCCCACGACGAGGATGACATCCGCCTGCTGCAGGGCGGGGTTGAGCCAGAGGACAAAGTTGCCGGCACACATCGGGTGCTCGCAGTGGATAACCCCCTGGCCTTCCGTGGTCATAACTACCGGCGCTTTAAGAAGCTCCGCCAGTTGTGTGATTTCCCCAGATACATCCGCTTTAGCCGCGCCGCCCCCGGCCAGAATCAGCGGTCGGCTGGCGTTACTGAGAATCTCGACCGCCATCTTGATTTCTTCAGATTTGGGTTGGGCGGGCGGACTCACTTCGACCGGTGGCAGCGACATCTCGGCCTTCTCCGCCCACAGGTCGAAGGGGATTTCGATTTCCACGGGGCGCGGACGGCCGTTTTTAAGTTGCGTCAGGGCCTGCTGTAAGACTACCGGGATTTCCTCCGCTTTTAACGCGCGCCCGCACCACTTGGTCAGGTGGCGGAAGATATCAATCTGCCCATCAAGCTCGTGGAGGACCCCCCGGTGAAAGCCCAGGTGATAGCTCTCTATCTGCCCGGAAATCAGGAGTATCGGGGCCGACGCCGTGTAGGCGGTGCCGATGGCGGCGGTGGTGTTCAGGGCCCCCGGGCCGGGCAGCACCAGGGCGACGCCTATCTTATCGGTGGTACGGGCGTATCCGTAAGCCATGTAGGCGGCCGTCTGTTCATGGCGCGTGGATATCCAGCGGATGCTTTTGTCGCGGTAGATGGCATCGACGGCGTCCATAGTCTGCACACCGGGCAGTCCGAAGACCACCTCCACACCTTCCCGTCTCAATAACGCCACCAGGGCTTCGGCGCCGCTGATATAGGGCATGATTCCCTCCGTACCCGGAATATACCTGCAACTATATTATAGTATAAAAATAAGAGGGTGAGGCAACTATGCGGAGATGATGAATTAAAGCGAGGGTATATTATGCTATATTATGCAAAAAATAGAAAAACAACGCTCATAACGGCGCGAGGTTATCGGATGCCGTGATTGATTATTCACTGCAGTTGTCTACGGTGACGTTGTAACGTCTCAGGAGTAATTATTCACTCTTTTTATCGGATAACCGCTTATCGGTTTTAGTTTTACAGGCATTAATATTTTCAGGACCTCGTGCTTCTTGTCACTACACTGAGCCTGCTTCCATAAACCTTGTCAAGGAGGAATTTGATTTCTCGGAGTCTTTCCGTGTCGCGGGCTAATCGACTTAAGCGGTGAGTCGCCCACCTTTCGATTTCCCTATTGGCCACACCCAGGGTGCGGGCAACGTTAATAGTTTCGTCGGTTACCTTTTTGGAATAGCCGGTACTTTCTTCAAACCGGGCTTGCACCCCGCAGGCTATGGCTTCCATCTTATCGAACGATGCCGACTGGTTTCTCCCGGTCTGTTTCCCAACTTGATGGATATTTGTAGTGTTCATAAATTATTCTCCCTTCGGGCCATGGCCGCTCCCGGCCAGACCCTCCTGCCTGCTCGAAGGAGCTATTACCCACAGCTGTACTGTAAATTAATATTGTGCTCTTGTCTGTCCTCTATTTTTTACCCCCTTCCTTGGTATTTTCATTTTCAAATAGCCATCCCTTGATAGGCATGTTCCATTTATCAAGGAATTCTTTAAAGTCCTTCTTATCAATGCGGTAATGCCCACTGGGCAGCCTGAAAGCCTTCAATCGACCGCTTTTTATCCATTCGAGCACCGTGCTTTTACTGACCTGGCAGTACGCGGCGATGTCTCGCGAGGTCAGTCTGATGTTTTCCCGGTAATTTCTCCTAGGCAAAAAGGACTCCTTGTATGTTTACCGTCGTTATGGCTCGTGTGTTTTAAGTGTTTTTTACGAATCGGGCATATTATACATATGATAGATATGCAGCATTACAAATACATCACAAAACGGGGTGGAAAAGTCACAAAAAAGTCACAAAGTTAGTACTTTCGTACGGGATATAGGTGAGCCGTACCTGAGGATTTACTCTCAGCGAGGTTCATATGAAGTTACAGAAAAATCACAAAATATTACCGAAATATCACAAAAATGTCACAAGGAGTCGCTACCTGGTGTTATCAGCCCGTCGGGATTATCTCGCGGGTAGACCAGGGAAGGGTTTGACAGGGCGCTATATTGCTGATAATATAGAACGTTTGGAGCTTTACCAAAATGGTCAGAAGAAAGATGACGGAAACCAGGATACCGGAATTCGGCGTCAAGCACGGGGCACGCTCCGGGCGTCAGCCGGAATCGGGCATCGTGGTGAGAAGCAAGGTCTGGCTGGAGAAGGACGGCAAGCTGTTCATGGGGTGGGGCCGGGTGACGCTCCTGGAGCGGATTGACCAGCTCGGCTCGATATCGGCAGCGGCCAAATCCATGAAACTGGCTTACCGGAATGCCTGGCTCTGGGTAGAGGCTATGAACCGCCTGGCCCCTAAGCCGCTGGTGGAAAAGTCAACCGGGGGAGCCAGGGGTGGCTACGCCCGCCTGACCGAGGAGGGGCGGAGAATTGTCGGGGAATACAAGGAAAAACGCGCCAGCGTACGCCAGATGCTTGATTAGGAAAAATTTTTACAGAGCGTCATATTCACAATAATATAGCGCACTAGATAATACGTAAAGCATATACGCTTCAGAGAGGGTATAAGAATTGATAAAGAAAGTCGTATTTTTATTGGTGGGAGTATTGTTGCTGGGGGTGGTCGGCGCCTGTGCTGAAAAGGAGGAGGCTTCTGTGCATATGGCAGTGGAGTTTGTGGACCACGCCGCTTGTGCTCACATAGCCAGAAGTCAAGGCTGGTTTGAAGCTGAGGGTTTAAACATTACTGCTTTTGATAGTTATATAACCGGTATGGCTATGGCTAGTGCCCTAGCTAGAGGTGACATCAATGCTGCTTACATTTGTCTGATACCAGCTATAAGCGCCTATGCCAACGCCGGGATACCAATAAAGGTGGTAGCCGGGACGCATAAGTATGGCTATGGATTGCTGGTTGACCCCGACAAGATAAAAAGCGTCAGAGATTTGGAGAAGCCCGATATTCGCCTCGCCTGCCCAAGGGAGGGTAGTCCTGTAGACACGCTTCTTCATAAGATGATAGATGAGTATCAGCTTGATGAAAATAAGATATTGGGTAAAGTTCAGCGTATGTCACCTCCAAAGGTGCTTCTTGCTCTCAAGATAGGACAACTGGACGCCGGTTTTTGTTGCGAGCAGTTCCCTACCATGGGCGAAGAATTAGGGTTCGAGGTGCTCCTGACTGCCCAAGACCTATGGCCCGAGATGCAGGGGAGCGTTTTAATAGTAAAGGAGGACCTCGTAAGAAATCACCCGGAGATAGTTAGAAAACTGGTAAAGATAACCGAGCGAGCAACTCAATATATTAATGAGCATCCGGAAGACGCTGCCCAAATTGCCGCTGGTGAGTTACAGGTTGCTGGAAAGGAAGTCCTCCCTCTTGAGATAGGGAAAATCGCTGCCGGATTAAAAATCACACCTGAGGCTATATTAAGGTCCTTAACTACCAGAATGGAATGTACCACTGATATTGACCCAGCGGTAGTCCAAGCTGAGATAGATTATATGGCGGAGTTGGGTTATATAAAGAAGTTCAAAGCTGAAGACATTCTAGATTTGAGGTTCCTTGAGGGTGACCATACTCCATAAATTAAGACCGGGTTGGGGGTTATTACCCGTAGCCGTGTTCCTGGCGATATGGGAGATAGTAGCGCGCCTGAATCTAATCCCAGGTCAGTTTTTCTTCCCTCCCTTTTCCGCCGTGGTGGCTGAATTCTATTATCTGAGCGCCAGCGGGGTGCTGGGGGAAAATTTCCTGAGCAGTCTGGTCAGGGTTCTTATCGGTTTCTGCGCCGGCTCCGTAGCCGGTATCGTTGTCGGGACTATCATGGGGTGGAAGAAAGTGGCGAACAGGGCTCTGAACCCTATCGTCAGCCTGTTTTACCCTATTCCTACTCTTGGCTGGATACCCCTGCTGATGCTCTGGATAGGTATCAATGAAATGCTGCCGATTACCCTGATATTTATCTGTTCCTTTTTCCCGGTCCTTTATAACACCGTTACCGGCATCAAGAATGTGGATAGCGACTATATCAAGGCGGCCAGGACTCTGGGGGCGTCGGATGGGAAAATCCTGACTACTGTTGTTATGCCGCTGGCCCTGCCCAATATCTTCACCGGGCTGAGGCTGGAGGCGGGGATGGCGTGGCGGGTGATAATCGCCGCCGAGATGGTGGCTATCCCCACCGGAATCGGTGCCCTGCTCATGAAAGCAGAAAGCCTGATTCGTATCGACATCATCATCGTATGCCTGATTGTACTGGCGGTAATGTGTCTTACCTTTGAAAAGTTTTTCGAATATCTAGAAGCCAGACTGACTGCCAAGTGGAGGTAAAATGCCGTCCATAACGCTCAAGAATGTGTGTAAATACGTTTGCCAGGATATAAACCTTGAGATATTCGATAAGGAGTTGCTGGTAGTTCTGGGTTCGAACGGCGCTGGCAAGACTACCCTGATTAATATTATCGCCGGACTAGTCGATTATAAGGGGTCGGTACTGTTTAACGATATCCCCGTGGACAAACTACCGGCGAATAAAAGAGAGGTAGGCTACCTGTTTCAGGGTCTGGTCCTGTTTCCCCACCTTGATGTCGTTGCCAATATAGCTTATGGCTTGAGCGCCCAAAGGTGGCCGCGGCCTCAGGTGGAAGCCAGAGTAGACGAATTACTCGATTTAATGAATATAAAACACCTGGCCTCGCGGTACCCCAAGCAACTGAGTGGTGGGGAAAGACAGCGTGTGGCTCTGGCCAGAGCCATCGCTTCATCACCGAGGGTGCTGCTTCTGGACGAGCCTCTATCAAGCCTGGATGCCAAGACCGCCAAGTATTTAAGAACCGAGTTAAAGCAGCTGCAGCGCCGGTTGGGAATTACGGCTGTGTATGTGACCCATGACCTCATGGAGGCTGTGGAGATGGCGGACAGGGTAGCCGTTATCCAGGGCGGTCAGGTGGAGCAGGTGGCGGAACCGGAAAAAGTGCTGTTCTATCCCGAGGGTGAAAGGGTGGCCGATTTCATCGGGTCGCCGAATATACTGGACTGTGATTACTGCCGCGACCTGGGTCAGGGGATTGCGGAGGTCGGCTGCGGGGGATTGAAACTCACCGTTCCCCACGAGGGTGGTGAGGTTCGTAAGGTCGCCATTTTACCACGTCATATCTATGTTTCCGAGACGAGACCCCCGGGGCTGAGTGTCAATGGATTTCAGGGCAGTATCACCGCGATTAAGCCTGTCGGTAATACCGTGAGAATCTGGATTGACGTGGACGACACTAATCTCATGGCCGAGGTACCTTCGTACATATTCGAGGAGATGAATCTGGCCGAGGGTAAGGAGGTCTTTCTCATATTAAGGATGAGAAGGATACGCTGTTACGAAAGCAATAATTAGTGACGTTTTAGGAAATATTTAGTAAAATAGTGCCGCAGACCTATAACCTTTTCAAACTTTTAGCGTTATAATATAGTGAACGCATATAAAACGGGAGGTCGTTATGAAAAGGTTGATAGTCGGACTGTTAATGGTTTTCCTGCTTCTGGGAACGGTTGCCTGTGGTGCAGCGGAACAAGGAGTTCCGGTTCCAGCCCCAGCCCCTAGACCGTCCCCAGTTCCTGCACCGGCACCCGCACCGGCCTTATCATTCGGAAAAGATGGCATTTCCACTGAAGCGCCCGCTCCGATGATTGAGATACCCCCTGCCCCCACTCCAGCGCCGGCACCGAAAGAAAACGGTTATGACCAGGCATGGTCTGGCGAGCGCATGATAATTCGCACCGGATATATGAACCTGGTGGTGGTGGATGTCGCTTCGGCCATGGAGCAGATTTCCAATCTCGCCACCAGTTATGACGGCTTTGTCGTTTCTTCGAATAGCTGGCAGGACCGGGACAGGATGATGGGGAATATCTCCATCCGGGTGACTGCCGAGCGCTTTAATGAAGCCATCAGGGCGTTGCGGGCGATGGCGGTGGAAGTAAGGTCGGAGAGCACGTCCGGTCAGGATGTGACCGAAGAATACGTTGACCTGAGCGCCAAGCTACGTAATCTTGAGGCCAGCGAGGCGCAGTTGCTCAAGCTGATGGAGCAGGCAGGAGATGTCAAGGAGATACTGGAAGTCCAGCGTGAGCTCACGAAAACAAGGGGTGAAATCGAGCAGACACAGGGTCGCATGCAGTACCTGGAGGAAAGCTCGTCCATGTCATATATCGAGGTGAACCTGGAGCAGTCCAAGCTCACCGCGGAGTTTAACGCCAGTAGCCGGACTATGAAGGAAGGCGAGAAACTCCAGTTTTACCCCGACATCGCCGGCGGTTTTACCCCTTACAGCTATGAGTGGGACTTCGGCGATGGTACTACCAGCACGGAAGAGGCGCCGGTCCATGCCTACAAGTCCGACGGCACCTATACTGTCAAGCTAAAGGTGACCGACGACCGGGGCAGCACGGCTCCCCATGAGAGGACCGATTATATTACGGTTCTTCCCGGCTGGAATGCTGGCAGTATCGCCAGCAGTGCCTGGAACGGACTGGTCGTGTTCTTCCGCGTCCTGGCCGACATCATTATCTGGCTGGGTATTTTCAGCCCGGTCTGGATAATTATCGGCGTTATCCTCTACTTCGCCTGGTGGCGCAAGAGGAAGAAGAAGTAAATCCGGGTTCTATCAATAACCGGAGAGGGGGCGTAAGCCCCCTCTCTTTGTTTTCCTCGAAGTTGAAAAATCAACCCGATAGCTGCCGCATAATATTATCGCGACTTAGACCTTCGATGGCGATGACCTTGTTACGGCTGGTCTGACCCTTAACAATAGATAAAGAGGACTTTTTTACTCCCAGTGCCTGACTGAGGAAAGCGGTAAGCTCCCTATTGGCTTTACCTTTGGTCGGAGGCGCGGCGATTTTCACCTGCAGTACCCCGTCGGCCAGACCAATAATCTCGTTACGGCTGGCATTGGGGGTAACTTTTACTTGCAGCCAGTTGCTCTTGCCATGACTGTTTGCGGTCAAATTACTCTCTTGTTACCTTAAAAGAGGGAGGGTCAGCTATTCGCTTATCTCTTTCTTACATCCCACCGATATTGCGATACTGGCCAGGAACAGAACCGCTGATATTATCAGCCAGAAATCCCATTTCATCAGGTCAGCCTTGAGTCCCAAGTCTACCACGTCAAGGGTGATGATGATGCCCAATATCGCACACAGTCCGCCGATACCTCCCAGGATTGCAGCAAATATTCCCATCAGGTGTGACCTCCTTATCGGTTTATCGCATAGCTTCGATAGTATATAATTATACCGGGTATATAATTATATCGGATATCTTATTCTATTCGTTTGGAGATAATATAACATGAAATTGACAAATAATCTATATTTTTATCCGGAACAGGGCATGCTGGACTGCAATACCTATGTCATCACGGGCAATCCCGGCATTATTATCGACCCCGGTAATACGCAATTTCTGGCGTCACTGGTCGGCGGTCTGCAAAAAGACGGCATCGACCCCGCCGACATCGGCATAATCGTCAACACGCACCTGCATATCGACCATTGCGGCGCCAACGAGGCCTTTAAGAGACTCTCCGGAGCTAAAATCGCCCTTCACCCCATCCAGAAGGAAAATTATCAGATGGTGGTTATCGACGGCGCCCGACTTTTCGGGATAGAACCGCCGGAGTTTACCGAGGACTACATGCTGGACGATAGCCCTCTCAATAACGACGGCGTGGAGATGGAAATGATTCCGTCTCCGGGGCATTCGCCGGACTGCATCTGCTTTTACAATCGGCGGGATAAAGTGCTGATTTGCGGCGACGTGCTCTTTGAGATGAATACGGGGCGGGTCGACCTTCCCGGGGGCAACGGCGAAGAGCTGAAAAAGTCCATCGAGGCACTGTCCCGACTTGACATCGAGTATTTACTGCCGGGTCACATGGGTGTTGTCTCCGGCGTCGAGAAGGTCGCTAGCAACTTCGACTTTATCAGGAGCAATGTCTTCGCATGGCTATGACGGGTGCGCTGACGGAGTCCTACGAGCTGGGGCCAATCCGACCGCCGAGTGAGGCTTATTCGCTGCTGATACGCGTTACCCGGAACTGCCCCTGGAACCGCTGTAAGTTCTGTCCCATCTACAAGGGTTCCAAATTTCAGCTTCGTTCGGTCGAGGAGGTAAAGCGGGATATCGACATGGCCAAGACCATTCACGACAGGATTACGGAGCTTGCCCGGAAGTCCGGCCGCGGCGACAGTGTCCGTGAGGCGGCGGCGATGGTGTGCAACAATGCCCCCAACGATGCCTGCCGCAACGTGGCCCTCTGGATGTATGCCGGCGGGAAGCACGCCTTCCTGCAGGACGCCAATACCCTGATAATAAAGACCCCCGACCTTGTCCAGGTGATAAAGTACCTGAAGGAAACCTTCCCCGGCATCGACCGTATCACCAGCTACTCACGGTCGAAGACGGCGTCACAGAAGACTCTGTCCGAGCTGGTAGAGCTGCGCGAAGCCGGGCTCTCCCGACTCCACATCGGGCTGGAGTCGGGCTACGACCCCGTGCTTAAGTTCATGGACAAGGGCGTGACTGCCGCCGACCATATCGCCGGCGGTAAGAACGTGGTGGCCTCGGGTATCTCCCTGTGCGCGTACGTTATGCCGGGTGCCGGCGGTAAAAAGATGTGGCGGGAACACGCCCTGGAGACAGCCAGGGTGCTCAACGAAATCAACCCCGATTTTATCCGATTGCGGACGCTTACCATCCAGCCCAGGATGCTTTTACATGCAGACGTAGTGAGCGGTGATTTTATCCGGTCGACGGACGAAGAGATTGTAGAAGAAGAGAAGCTCCTGATTGGGAATCTTAACTGCCTTTCGCAGATTGTCAGCGACCACATGATGAACCTGCTGCCGGAGGTAGAAGGTAAGCTGCCCGAAGACAGGGACAAGATACTGGCGGTTATCGGCCGTTTTCAGTCGCTGCCGCCGGAGGAGAGGGATAATTATAAGCTGGGTCGTCGACTCGGCATATATGATAAACTCGATGAGCTTAACGATACTTACCGCCACGGAGAAGTCGATAAAGTGATGGAGCGAATCGATAAAGATGCCTTCGATGATTTGCTGTTCAATCTGATGGAGAGGTACGTATAATCATGGCCAGTATAGAAAAAGAAATCGTGGATTTAGTTGAGAAAAAAGACCTTACTTTAGGCATAGTGGAGTCGGCCACTGGCGGGTTGATATCGCACCTTATTACGAATGTGCCCGGCAGCTCCGACTTCTATAAGGGGTCGGTGACGTCTTATGCCAACGAGACCAAGATTAACGTTATCGGTGTTAAGGCAGCCACCATCGAAAAATACGGCGCGGTGAGTCCCCAGGTCGCCGAGGAAATGGCGGCGGGGGGTAAAAAAATGCTGGCGGTGGATATCTGCCTGGCGGATACCGGCATTGCCGGGCCGGGTGGTGAAACGCCGGGTAAAGCGGTGGGGCTTTTCTATATCGGCATGGCCCATAAGGGTGGGGTGTTCAGTCGGAAACATGAGTTCCACGGCGACCGCGAGGAGAACAAACGCAGTGCAGCGGAGGCGGCTTTAGGGTGGTTGAAGGAATACCTCCTTGGGGATGCGTAGCAGGGAACACTACTTTCCCCCGAACCTCCCATCCCCTTAAAATCTTCTTCCCACCCAGTCCCACCCTCGCGGCACCTGCTGCCTGTCCAATCATATATAATCGTCACCAAACCGAAGTGGAGAGTTTAAGAGAGGCGAAGCCTCTCTTTTAAAATTCCTCCCCCCTCTCCTTGATAGATAGGAGAGGGGGATTAAGGGGGTGAGGTAGAACAGATTGCCATTACCGGCCATCGGTGCTATACTCTGACATATTATCGACTGGATTGGAGATTTTTCGTGAAGAGAGTTGACGGGCGTGCCTATGACGAGTTGCGGACGATTAAGATAATCCCCGGTTACCAGAGTTTCGCCGAGGGTTCGGCGCTGATAAAGCTGGGTAAGACCCACGTGTTGTCCTCGGTAAGTGTCGAGGAGAGGGTGCCTCCTTTTCTCAGGGGTAGCGGCACCGGCTGGATTACCGCCGAGTATGCCATGCTGCCCCGCGCCACGGTAACGCGCACCCAGCGCGATTCTACGCTGGGTAGAGTCGGCGGACGTAACCAGGAAATACAGCGTCTCATCGGACGCTCGCTGCGGGCCGTGGCCGACCTTTCTACCCTGGGTGAAAGGACTTTGATAGTTGACTGCGATGTCCTTCAGGCCGACGGCGGCACCAGGACCGCCGCCATCACCGGCGCTTATGTCGCCCTGTACCAAGCGCTGGAGACCTTGATGAACATGGGTGTTATCTCGTCCATCCCGCTGAAGAGCGCCGTGGCGGCGACCAGCATCGGCATTGTTAACAGCTATATGATGATGGACCTGTGCTACGATGAAGATGCCCAGGCCGCGGTGGACTTTAACGTGGTGATGACCAGCAAGGGAGAGTTCGTCGAGGTGCAGGGCACCGCCGAGGGGAAACCCTTCAACAAGCAGGCAATCGATGATTTGCTGTCCCTGGCGGAAAGGGGCATCCGGCAGTTGTTTCAGGCGCAGCAGAGTGTCTTAAAAACGACGAAGTAGCTAAGGCCTTACCTGGCCGCTGCCGAGGATAATCCACTTGTAGGTCGTCAGTTCTCTCAGTCCCAGCGGGCCGCGCGCGTGCAGCTTCTGCGTGCTGATACCTACCTCCGCCCCCAGTCCGAACTGCCCCCCGTCGGTAAACCTGGTGCTGGCGTTGGCATAGACACAGGCGGCATCCACCTCGTCGAGGAAACGCATGGCCGACCGGTTATCTTCGGTGAGGATGGCCTCGGAATGTCCCGAGGTGTATTTTTCGATATACGCCAGCGCTTCGTCCAGTGAGTCGACCACCCTTACCGCCGCAATCAGCGCCAGGAATTCTTTGCCCCAGTCCTCGTCGACGGCGGGGACCAGTTTCAGGGACTTATCGGCTTTGAGGATGGCGAGGGCGCGCTCGTCGCAATGCATCTCCACCCCCGCTTTAGCCAGTTCTTGGGCCATCTTCGGCAGATACGCTTGAGCAATATCGGCATGGACGAGCACCGTGTCGAGGGCGTTGCAGACCGTGGGGCGCTGCACCTTGGCGTTATAGACGATGGCCACGGCTTTATCGATATCGGCGCTTTTATCCACATAGGTATGGCAGACGCCGATGCCGCCGCTGACCACCGGCATGGTGGCATTCTCCGTGACAGCCTTAATTAACCCCGCCCCGCCCCGCGGGATAATCATGTCGATGACGTCATTCATCTTGAGCAGGTGATTGACCAGAACGCGGTCGGTGTTTTCGATGAACTGCACGCAGCCGTCGGGCATGCCGGCCCTCTGGCAGGCCTCCTGGATTACTTTCACGATGGCGATATTGGAGTTTACCGTCTCCTTGCCGCCCCGGAGGATAACGGCGTTGCCAGATTTCAGGCAGAGGGCGGAGATGTCCACGGTGACGTTGGGTCGGCTCTCGTAGATGGCCCCGATAACGCCCAGGGGGACGCGCCGCTTGCTGACCTGCAATCCGTTGGGGAGGGTGCGCCTGTCGAACGTCTCGCCAACGGGGTCGTTCAGAGCCGCGACGGCGCGTGCGTCCTGCGCTATGCTTTTGAGGCGGTTCTCGTCCAGCATCAGACGGTCGAGTAGAGCGGCGCCCATGCCGGAGGCTTTGGCTGCATCGTAGTCCTTCTTATTGGCGGTCAGTATCTCGTCTTTCCCGGCGAGCAGGTCGCCGGCGATATTGTGCAGGGCTTTATTCTTGATATCCGTGGAGAGGTAGGCCAGGCGGTGGGCGGCGGCTTTGGCGGCCCTCCCCTTGGCTTCAAGCTGTTCTACGACTGATTTCATATTGGTGACCCTATCCCCTGTGTCCCCTTCCCCTCGGGATTGAGGGGAAGGGGAACTATTTAGAAGAGGGGCTGCGCCTCTCTTAGACGCCCTTTATTATAGTTCCAGAGACGGTTGTTCTCCTTCTTTCTGGGTTATCTTTTGCGCTTTGGTAAATGTCACATTTGTTTGTGCCAGCGGCGGCATATCGACTGTTTTACCGTGCAATAATTCTTCTATGGTCAATATCTGGATTTTGGGGTATT
Organism: Dehalococcoidales bacterium; assembly: GCA_030628245.1. Classification (GTDB taxonomy): domain Bacteria; phylum Chloroflexota; class Dehalococcoidia; order Dehalococcoidales; family RBG-16-60-22; genus JAFGPF01. Next base: position 1,141 of record DAOVRI010000003.1, on the reverse strand, counting down.
CCTTATTCCAGATGGGGGAATGGTAGTACCCCGCCGAAACCGCCTCGACCTGCATGGGTTTGGTGGGTGGCTCTAAAGTTATAAAGACACCTATAGCTTCATTGGCGGCTACAGTCTCAAGCTCACGAATATCTTTTACTCCGACATGCCCGCTCTTTACCTGTATAACGGCGCGCTTGGGTTTGCTGGTTGGGTCGTCAATGAAGTGGATAACGCCATCAATACCCTTATCTGCGCCTTTCTTTTTCTCGCCGAGGGGCCTTGCTTTTATTAGGCTCAAGGCCCACCACTGAAACTGGTATCTGTCCTCATGGGCTAGAGCTTTAGCACTGGCTAAGTCAACCGGCTCGCCGATAACCTCCGCCTCGATATTAAAGCTGTCCTTGAGACGGTTGCGCATGAGGGCGATGGCTAAATGGGTAATATCAATGCCTATCCACTGGCGGTTGAGCTTCTGTGCAGCCACCACCGCCGTGCCGCACCCGCAGAACGGGTCGAGGACTATATCTCCCTCGTTAGAGCTTGCCTGAATAATACGTTCAAGTAAGGCAAGTGGTTTTTGGGTTTCGTAGCCTAGACGTTCTTTTGCCTGAGAACCCATTGGATAAATATCTGTTATGACGTCAACAATCGGAACTCCAAAATCTTCTCCGTAATATCTTTTCAGTCGGGGAATTTTTCCTTTTGGTGGCCAGTATACAAAGCCAGCTTTGTCTAGTATATCTAATTTTTCTTGTACGTTTAATAATGAAATATCTTCGCCTAAAGTATCCTTAAGGATTTTATTAGGAACCGCCCAATGTCTTCCAACGGTGTTAGGGTCTATCCCTCGCCATGGCTTACCTGAATCTCCATTTCTAATGCCGTCTCCCGTTAAGTCACCTAATTGATATCTACCAATGTCATCTTCAAACCTGTAAAAGTCCTTAATGTAGTCTTTATTGTATTTGGTGTATGTTGAATTCCAAGTAAAATCATTGCTTTTGGAATATAGCAAAATTACGTCATGCACTGGTCCCCATCTCTTAGAACCTGAATGAGCACTTGTCCTTTTCCACACAATCTCATTCCTGAAATTGGCCGGCCCGAATACCTGGTCGAGCACCAGTTTCAGGTAGTGGCTGGCGGTGGGGTCGCAGTG
>DAOVRI010000171.1 GCA_030628245.1 Dehalococcoidales bacterium | reverse complement strand
CTGCTTACCGAAGCCGGCTACCCCGATGGCTTCAAGGCCAAGTTCCTGATGGTCGAATTTATGACGCTGGATGCGCCTATTGCTATACAGGACATGCTCAAGAGAAATATCAATGTAGAGCTTGAGTTCGACCGTGTCAGCATGGCCCAGCTCAGCTTCCAGATTGCCACACCGCCCGGCTGGGAAGGATTTGCCTTCGGCGCCAGTCCGGAAATGACCGGTTCAGACCCGGGCAACGTGCTGGTAAATGGCACCCTTAATAACAATACAACCTGGGTGGGTATGTGGCAGCCCCCGGATTTACTTGAACTGGCTAAAAAGGCAGCCGCGGAGACTGATGCGGAGAAGCGCATGGCGATTTACCGGGAGATATCGAAGAAGCAGATCGATGAATACGCCCAGTGCATTAACCTGTATGACCTCACTTTCTTTACCGCCGTTGCTCCCAGGGTTAAAGGCCATACCGTCGGTCAATTTGGCTTTGGGGCTTTCGCCTATACCTTTGCCTGGCTGGAGGAATAAACTCTCAGCCGACATGGCAGAGTAGCCTGAAGCTTGAAAGACAGGATACGGGTCGTGGTTACCACCACGACCCGTATTGTTTTTGGGTGTGGTTTACCGGCTTCATAACAGATTGCTGCCTTCATGATTACCCCCTCTTTTTCAGGTCATTTTCTTGGCAACATACTGTAGTATAAAATCTAAAGGGTACTGTTAGCTAATGATGCGATTTATAATATCAAACGCGGATGCAGGCTACCAGGTGTCCTCCCCCGATGTCGCGGAGGGGCGGCCTTTCCCGGCTGCATTCTTCTACAGCCATATGGCAGCGGGGGTGGAAATGGCATCCCGTCGGCGGGTTAACGGGGCTGGGTACCTCCCCCTTTAAAACGATATGCGTACGGGTCTTTTCTATTTTGGGGTTAGGGATGGGTATGGCCGAGAATAAGGCCTTGGTGTAGGGGTGGAGGGGATTTTCATACAGTTCTTCCGAGGTGGTTATCTCAACGATGCGGCCCAGGTACATAACGGCCACGCGTTCGCTGATATGTTGCACCACAGCTAGGTCATGAGCTATAAAAAGATAGGTCAGTCCCATTTTCTCCTGCAGTTCCTCAAGCAGGTTAATTATCTGGGCTTGAATCGAAACGTCAAGAGCCGAAATAGGCTCATCACAGATAACCAGGGATGGGCGGCAGGCCAGGGCGCGCGCCACGCCAATGCGTTGCCGCTGGCCGCCACTGAACTCGTGGGGGACGCGGTCCTTCATAGTGGGGTCGAGCCCGACCATCTGGAAAAGTTCCGCCACTCTATCGTCAAGTTCACTGCCGGTAGCCATGTCGTGGACCTTCAACGGGTCTCCCACGATGCTGCCGGCTATTTGACGCGGATTGAGAGAGCCAAAGGGGTCCTGAAAAATGGCGCCCATGTTGCTCCGGAGCGGTTTCAGTTTGCCTTCCCGCATATTGGAGATATCCTTCCCTGCAAATATGATATTACCACTAGTGGGCTGGTACAGGCGGAGTATGCAGCGGCCGGTAGTAGTCTTACCGCAGCCGCTTTCTCCCACCAGGCCCAGGGTCTCATGTTTTTTTATGTAAAAACTGATGTCATCTACGGCCTTGACATCAGCGACTTTACGCTTTAACAGGCCCCTGGTAATGGGGAAATACATTTTCAGATTTTTTACTTCTACCATTAAGTCATTATCTGGTTCTTTCATTGCTTCCCCCGTACATCAACATAGCACGATATGTAATGATTATCGCCCGTGGAACGGAGAGCCGGCCAGGGTTCCTTCTCACATTTTTCGGTTTTATAGGTGCATCTGGGGAGGAAGGCGCAGGTTGGCGGCATATTAATAAGATTGGGCGGCAAACCGTAAATCGGTATCAGTTTCTTGGAGCCGTGTTTCTCACCCAGCCTGGGAACGCTGTCCAGCAGGCCGATAGTATAAGGATGCTGCGGATTATCGAAGATATCCTCTGCCGGTCCGGACTCGACGATGCGTCCGGCATACATGACGTAAATCCTCTGGGCATAACGGGCGACCACGCCCAGGTTGTGAGTCACAATAACCAGGGAAGTATTTATGCGTGTCACCAGGTCCTTCATAAGCTCCAGCAACTGGGCCTGGGTGGTTACATCCACGGCAGTAGTCGGCTCGTCGGCAAAGATAATCATCGGATTGCAGGATATTGCCATGGCAATCATCACCCTCTGGCGCATGCCGCCGCTGAACTGGTGGGGGTAGTCGTCTATACGGCTGGCGGCATCGGGGACGCCTACCATTCTGAGCAGCTCAATAGCCCTTTCCCTGGCGGTATGCCTGTCCATATCCAGGTGTAGCTCAAGTATCTCGGTCATCTGGCGGCAAATGGTTATTACCGGGTTCAGTGAGGTCATGGGTTCCTGGAATATCATGGTCATTTTGCGGCCCCGGGTGGCTCTCATTTGCGGGCCGTTAGCCTCGTATTGAAGGAGGTCCTGTCCCTCGAACATAATTTTACCGTCAACTATTTCACCCGGCGACTGTATCAACTGCATAACCGAAAGTATGCTCACTGATTTGCCGCAGCCGCTTTCTCCCACCAATCCGATTATTTCTCCCTGATTAATGTGAAAAGAGACCCCGTCGACGGCTTTCACCAGGCCATATTCCGTGTGAAAGTAGGTTTTAAGATTCTCTACATCCAATACGACTGACATACTACCTTCCTCTATTTCAATAGCCTTTTATTCTCTAAATCACACCCCTCAGCTTGGGGTCGACCGCGTCCCGGACACCATCTCCCACCATATTGAAACCGAATACCAGCAACATAATAGCCACTCCGGGAGCCAGGGAAAGTATCGGGTTCTTCAGGAGGTACGCCTGACCGCTGTTTACCATACCTCCCCAGGAAGGTGTGGGAGGCATAACGCCTATACCCAGGAAGCTTAATCCGGCTTCTCCCAGAACAACGCCGCCAATTCCCATGGTTATTCCCACCATCAGGGGAGGGAAGGCGTTGGGGAAAATCTGCGTGAGCATCATGCGCCAGTGACTCATGCCCATGGCGCGTCCCGCCAGGACATAATCATTTTGTTTGACGCTGAGCGCCAGGCCGCACATCATGCGGCACATCATGGCTATCCCGCCGAAACCGAGAGCAAAAATGACCACCGGGATGCCGCCGCCCGCCAGGCCGGCAATAAGCAATACCAGGATTATGCCGGGCAACGCCATGAGGGCATCGGTAAACCTCATGATTATGGCGAATACCCAACCGCCGAAGTATGCCGCCGCCAGCCCCATAAGCATGCCTACTATTGCGGAAGCGGAAACTGCGGAAAAACCGATAAGCAGAGAAATCTGTGTGCCGTATATAATGCGGCTGTAGGTATCTCTGCCGACTGCATCAGTGCCCAGCCAGTGTTCGGTGCTGGGCTGTTCGAGCTTATGACGTAAGTCGGTTGAATAGGGGTCATGGGTAGCTATCCAGGGGGCAAAAATGGCGGTCAGTATCAGGATTACGACGATTACAAACCCGATAACATAGAGTGTACGCCCGAAGAAGACTCTGACTATCCGTTTCCACTCGCTGTGCTTGGGTAGCGCGACTTCTCCCCCCAAGGCGTCAGCAGGCGTTTCTCCAGTTTCTATGTCATCCGACATACTGGCCCTCCTTAAGCTAATCTAATCCGGGGGTCAAGCCAGCCCCAGAGGATATCAACCACGAGGTTGGAAAAGATAATAATGCCGCCGAATAGCAGGACACCCGCCTGAACTATCTGGTAGTCCTGGTCAAAAACCGCGTTAGTCATCAGCAATCCCATGCCCGGAATAGCAAATACCGTCTCGATAAATACCGAACCCCCCAGGATCATGCCTAGCGCCCCGCCGAGAGCGGTAACCACGGGAATCATGGCATTCTTGAGCTGGTGCCTTATCACGATAACCCTCTCGCTCAAGCCCTTGGCCCAGGCAGTTCGAACGTAGTCCGCCCTCATGACCTCCAGCATACACGAGCGCGTCAGACGGGCCATACCGGCTATACTCCCTACCACTACCGAGGCAACCGGCATTATCAACTGCCTGG
>DAOVRI010000096.1 GCA_030628245.1 Dehalococcoidales bacterium | reverse complement strand
GGCTCTGTCGTGGAGACAGCCCAGATCACGGCCATGATTGTCTTAATGATAGTCGGAGCTTTCATGCTGATGCGCTTTCTGGCCGTAAGCAGGTTGCCTACGCTATTAAGTGATTTTGTCGTCGGATTACCCGTAGCCGATATTTGGATTCTGGTTGCGATAATAATAATGTACATAATCCTCGGTTGTTTTCTGGACATTTACGCCTCTATCATCCTCACCCTCCCGATAATATTCCCTGTGATTCTGGCTCTGGATTTTAATCCGATATGGTTTGGGGTAATCATGGTGAGAGTGATGGAGATTGGACTGATTACCCCGCCTATGGGGATGAATGTCTTTATCCTGTCTTCGGTAACCGATGTCCCCGTTGGCACCATATTCCGCGGGGTGATACCATTCTTGATAGCTGATTTCCTACATGTCGCTCTCCTCGTAGCGGTACCGGCGGTTTCACTGTTCCTGCCCAGTACAATGTGATGCGCGCAGATGCTACGTCTAAGCTTAACTTTATTGCTCAATAATAAGGAGGGAGCCCCCAACAGAGGCTCCCTTTCCTGACATCCTGAAATTATAAAATCCCTTAACTCTATAATTATATAGAGCGAGAGTGTTTTAAACGCTACTTAATTTCGAGCCCTTAATTAACTGCTACCAGCCGCCCTGCGTGTTATTATAACCATGAGGGGGCAGGTCGATGTCCCACCACGCTTCGGGGTCCTTCCCGTAGCCGGGGTCGGTGTCCAGCTTTCTGAACATACTATTAAATACCGGCGTTTTAGCTACAATTTGCCTTACAAAATCGTGTATATGTATCAACGAGTTGTCCTGCTTGGAGAACGGGCAGGCAGCCAGGCAGATGCCACAATCATGCCCGCCTATCCTCAGCCAGTGTGAAAAACAGTTGGGGGCTTTCTCATAGTACGTCTTGACGCCGGGGTTGTTCCAGAGCCCCTGTGCCTCCCACGAGGGTTCTGTTTCCAGACTAAGGGCATTGCTTGGACAGACCTCGGCGCACTTCTTGCAGGTACGGCAGAAGCGGAATATACCGGCATCTATCGGTTTGGTGGGAGCCAGCGGCAAATCGGTAATTACCTTGTACACCCGCACCAGGGGGCCCCAGCTTGGAGAAATCATCCTGTTCAAACGGCTTAACTCGCCCAGCCCGGCCAGCACGCCAAAGCCAGGGCTGTTACCCGAGGTACCCATGTTGCCGTCAGCCAGGCACTGATAGCCGAGCCTGTTGATGAACTGCTGGAGTCGGAGTTGGACTGAAGTACCCTCAGAATAGGCCAGCGAGGAGGCGGCTGTAGCCAGGGCCGCCGGTGCGGTGGCCAGGGAGAGCGGTGACATCCGGATGGTGTAGACAATGGCCCATTTCGCCTGGTAGGGTATCACCTTCTTCTTTTTTGTTTCGTAAGCCTTGTCCACATCCTCAAATTCCCACTTCCTGCCATCCCAACCATCAAATTCGTAGATGAGTTTGCGGGTGTTTTCGTCGAGTTCCACCACGCCAACGGAGGCGGCCCCGTAAAGCTTGGCCGCCGCCCGAACCATCCGCGTATTTTCCTCAGGTGTGCCTTCGTAGCGAGGGTAATCAAGGTCGTCGGGTATGCCCGACATGGCGAAGGGAACGGGGAGCTCGGGACCGAGGAAGGCATGCTCTGTGGTTAAGAGTGACGTTAGCCATCCGCCGGCAACCAGTGCCTTGTCCCTCAGGGTGTACCCCGGCTCTTTTTCAAGTATAGATTTGGTACCCGTCTCCGCAGCTTGAGCCCCCAGCTTCATGGCATTATCGGGGCCCACAGCTTCGGCAAAACCATTGACAAACATGATATTGCTGGAGTCAAAGCGCTTCATCTGGCTCCAGTCAATCTCAACGGTGGGTTTATCGACTTCCCTCACCCACCAGGGCAGTTTCCGCTCTGCTGCCGGTGACGCCTTGACCTCATCAAGGTCGCGGTATTGTGAAGAGCCTGTGCCGCCGCCATTAGTGCTCCCCTCCAACCCCAAAGTCTTCATAAAGCCTTTCCGTGTGGTGTGATACTTCATAGCTAATGTCTCCTATCTATTTCACGTTTCCCCACCTTACTATTGCCTCGTCAAGCGATTTACCAAGACTTTTCTGCGAGTCAATCTGTGCGAGTGACTTGAAAAAGGTGGACTCATGTTGCTTGTTATTCATTTAAATTACGATGATATCAGTCTAAATGAAACGACTAAGCCCAGTTTTTCAAGTCATAATAACCCCTGGCGACGCGATAACGACAGATTTGCTGTCCTCCAAGCCACAACTGGGTTATCTTGGCATCCCTGAGGCACTTCTCATAGGGGAAGTCCTCTGAAATCGCCATTGAGCCAAGCAGTTCGGCACCTTTGTTCACTATTTCCACGGCCATGTCTGAGGCATAGACCCTGGTGGCAGCTGCCTTGGATATGAATGTCGGTGACCACGGCGGACCATATATGTCAAGATGGTCAAGCATATAGCTCAGGTTGTAAATGCTTGCCCTCATCATGTCTAAGCCAATCGCCATATCGGCAAGTATCCCGGCTACCATGCTGTGCTGTCTGACTGGCTTGAACCCGCCCATGCGAGTCCCGGTATACTCCAGCACTATCTCAAAAGCCCGCTCGGCAATTCCCAGTGACATCGTCGCCGAATGCCACCCGGTTCCCGATTCGAGGAAATGGTAAAAATTGGCGTCTATACCGGGGCCGGCCAGCCGAAATTCCTTGGGCACACGAACATTGTCATAGTATACCGCACTATTTACCGATGTTTTGAACAGCATCTTTTTTTCCGGTTTACCAAATGTCAGCCCCGGGGTATCCCTGGGAACATAAATCAGGGCAACACCTTCATCTCCCGCACTGGGGTCAGTGGTACAGATGGTCAAATAGCATTCCGCTATTCCACCATGAGTCGGCCACGACTTGCTCCCGTTAATTACGTATTCATCGCCTTCAAGCTTGGCGATAGTCTTAATTCCGGCGCCGGTAAGACAAGGGTTCTCGGAATCTGCTCCCCCGGCTTCGTCGGTCATGGAAAGACAGGCGTAGGCCAGCTTACCGCTGCAGAAACTAGGAATGAACCTGTCCATAAGCGCCTTATTCTGGACTACTATTGCCGGTTTAAGAATAATGCCCCAATTGATGCCTGCGGATAAGCTTATGCCACCATCGCCTTTGGCCAACTCTTCACAGATAATGCCAAGGGCGGTATTGGAGCCATTCCCACCGCCATATTCAGCAGGATACCCCGCCGCCTGAATTCCTATGTCGACAAGTTTTTGATGGACTTCCTCAACCAGTTTATAGTCTGCTTCCAGTTTCCTGGTATTGGGGATTATTTCTTTCTTGGTAAAATTTCTTACTGTCTCCCGAATCTGGCGGTCTTCATCGGTTAATAGGTCCTCTAAATTCATAATTGCTCCTTTTGTAAACCTTTTTCAGCCGGCTATATCCATTACCGCTGGGCTTGGTAAGTTTTTACGACTGGAGTTCCACGGGTGATTTTCAAATCAATAGATTTCTTCACCGAACAGGATATGAAAGTCTGATACCATTGTCTGCCATTTTGTCTGAAAATCCTGGAATTTCTGCGACGGGGCATCTTTCTTGTAGAAGTCATCCAGGCTGGTCAGATGCATGATGCCCACATATTTATAAGGTATCTCTCCCATCACCGCTCCGGTTATCTTGACCATCTCAAACTTCTTGACCGACGACAGGCTCTCCAGCAGGGGACCCTTCTCATTAATAACGTAGTCCTTATACTGCTCATCAGTCACATGCTCCGCCAGATTGTAAAGAATAATTTCCTTTGCCATTTTTATACCCCTTTCTTTATATTTAATTATTTCATGTGTGCAACAACTATTTTTAAATCGGGCTATTTTATTATAGCCTCATTTAAGAATTAGTCAACATAGAGGAAGGAGAACATAAATGTCGGCGAAGGTTACGGAGAAGGCTTATCAACTCGAAGAATCCGATATAACTGAGAGGAAGCCTTTCCTGCGCTCATTTATTAAACGAATTGAGATTGACGAGGACAAAGCAACCCTACACTATCAGTTACCATTACCAAATAATGAGAATAGGAAGGTAGCGGCGGAAGTTCTGCCTATTGACACCCCAAGTGGAGATAGGGGGATTCGAACCCCCGACCTCCGCGATGCGAACGCGGCGCTCTCCCAATTGAGCTATATCCCCATGACTTCAGGGCTATTATAGCATATATCGACTATCGCTCGATGTGCTTAATCTGGTAACGCAGTTTACCGGCCGGTGCGTTTATTTCCACGACATCTCCGTCCTTCCGGCCGATAAGCGCCTTGCCCAGGGGTGAAGCGATGGAGATTTTTCCCTTTAAGGGGTCTACTTCCCTGGGGTCGACTATCATGTAGCGGAGTTCTTCGCTGGAGGCCAGGTCACTGAGGACGATACTATCACCGACGCCCGACTTAACGGCGGGTTCTTTCTTATCATCGATGATGGTGGCCGCTTTCAGCGCTCCCTCAAGCTCCTTAATCCGTCCTTCCACGTGTCCGCGCTCTTCTCTAGCGGCGTCCAGCGGCGCATTCTCGCGGAAATCCTTATCGGCGGCGGCGCGCTGTATTTCGCCGATGAGTGCCCGACTCCTTTGCTTGAGGTTTTCTAATTCCGCTACCAGTTCGTCGTACCTCTGCCGGCTTAGAGAAGCAGCCTCCCTCAGGCTGCGGCTGGTAGCAACCTGCGGCCCGGCTTTCGCTTTCCTGGTTTTCATATGGGTAGCCAGGTTGGTCTGGCTCCACCCAGCCTTCTTGGCGTGAGCGAGGAAGGCGCGTACGAGTACCAGCTTCCTGGCATAGTCGGTATCCGAGACCGATAGCTGCTCGGCGTAGCTGGCAACAGCCGGGGCGGCCAGTCTGGAGAAGGAACTCTCCCAGCCGTACCAGCGGGCGAATTTGTACACCTCCGGCTGGCAGGCATCTCTGTCTTTTGCGGATAATTTCGCCAGGTATAATGCGGCGGCCTCGCCCAGACTGGGAATGCGGTTATCGCTGTTTGCCATTTATCTCCTCTGAAGAATATGCTGTTTTATTCTAAACATTAACCGCGTTATCGGTCAATCCGCCCGGCCTTGAAGGGTAATTTCATCACGTTTAGAGTTCTGGTTACCATCTGGTATTTTAACAAACTTACTATCATCCGGCCGTGCCAGTCGAAAGCGATGTCTTTGGCTTTAAGCAGGGCTTCGTCAATGCCGCCGGCTTTGACTGTCTGGAACAGGCGGTCGATTTGCCGGTTGCTGAGGCGTTCGAACAATTTTCTGGCCCAGTAACCTGTCCTGAGTTCCCGTCCCAGCTTCTTACGCCACCCGCGCTCGTAACGCGCCAGTCTCTTCGCGGACAGGCCGTCATCGGCCAGCGCCTGGTGCAGGGTTTCGGCGGCTATTTCGGCGCTGAGTAACCCGTAGTAAATGCCGCCGCCGCTGGTTGGCTTTACCTGCCCGGCGGCATCGCCCACGACTATCATCCGCTCACCGTAGGTCCGGGTCAGCGGCTTTAAAGGGATACCCCCATAGCTTATGCTAATATCGGCGGAGGTTATTTTACCCTTTGCCGCCAGCTGTTCCAGCCAGTTTCTCAGGTAGAGGCCAGGCTTTTCCCGCGACATCAGCCCGACCCGTGCCATAGATGGTGAGGTCGGCACAATCCAGCCGAAGAAGCCGGGCGCGACATCTCCGAAATAGACCTCTACTTCGTCGGTTCCCGGCGCTTTTACCTCGGCCTGAACGCCGATGGTGAAGTCCCGGAACCCGCCCAGACCCAGCCGCCCGATTAAGCCGGGCATGAAACCACTGGCGATGACCACGGATTTTGTCGTGATTTCATACTCTTTTTCCAGGCAGGATACGGAAACGATGGCGCAGTCTTCTGAAATGGTGACATTTTTAACCCGGCTGTTGAAATTGTAGTCGGCCCCCGCATGCTGCGCCCGCTCCGCCATTGATATGTCGAAAGCTATCCTGTCCAGAATACAGGCCTGAGGTTCTTCCCGCCGCAGGTGGAGTCGGTTCCCCGAGGGCGAAAACAGGCTGGCGCTGTTTACCCGGCGGAGAATTACTTTATCCTCAATGTCAAAAGCGTTGACGCATTCCTGGCCGATGATGCCGGTGCAGCAGACCTTTTCTCCCGCCCGCGACTTCCGTTCCAGCACCAGTACCCGGTGTCCCTGTTCCGCCAACTTGCAAGCTACATGGCTTCCAATCGGGCCACCACCAGCGACTATGGCGTCATACATTCAATCTCCGTCAGAGACCTCCGAACGGCGAGCTAAGTATCTCCTGAGGAAGTATATCACCGCGGGAATAACCGTAATCGCGATAATGGTAATGAGGGCATTGAGTCCGTTAATTCTTATGTCGAACAGCACGTTCAGGACGATGATGCTGAGAGTCACCAGGGCAATAGACAGGCCGACGGAAAGGGCAATCCTTTCGATGATAGTTAGCTTTTTAAAGAAAACGAGTGTCCAGGCAAAGCCCGGTAGAAAGAAGACGAGGATAACCCCCAGGATTGCCCTGATGACGGGTACTCCCTCGACAAAGGAT
>DAOVRI010000153.1 GCA_030628245.1 Dehalococcoidales bacterium | reverse complement strand
CCATCTTCCCAGTGACAATAAAAACTACGCGTTCGCAGATATTCGTAACCCTGTCGGCGCTACGTTCAAGGTTATGAGCTACCCAGATGAGCCGGGTTGCCTTGGTGATAGTCTGGGGGTCCTCAATCATGAAAGTAAGCAACTCCCTAAAGACCTGGTCATAGAGATTATCAACTTCATCGTCTTCAGCAACAACCTGCCTGGCAGCATCAGCATCGCGGTTAATCAGGGCATTCAGACTTCGATGCAGCATCTCATTTACTTTGTCTGCCATGCGGGGAATGTCAACAACTACTCTAGATTCATTAAATAGTATATGGCTGGAGCTATATTTCCCTTGAAAGTACGCCAATTACGTCTACTTCTACCAAAAACTCGGGCTTCGCCAGACCGGCGACTTGCATAAAGGTGCTAGCCGGCGGGTTATCCACCAGGAATGGGGCATGCTTTTGGTAATACTCCAGCTCTGTCTTGCGCATGCGAGGGTAATCATCCAGATTCTTGAGGAGCATAAGGGTTTTGACAATGTTGTTCATAGAACTACCCACCTCTTCCATGGCCATCTTGACCTTATCAAGGGCTGAGACCATCTGCTCTTCGAAGTTTCCCGGCGTTGGGCTACCAGTCAAAGTGTCCTGGCCAGTGCAGCCAGAGACAAAGACCAGATTGCCGACGACCACACTCCTCGCGAACTTGGGTGCTTCGGGAGCTACATTGGGATAAGCCAGCTTCTTACCAACCCAATACTCCGGATAATATTTCACCTCCCAGTCCATTTCATTATCTCCTCTCCATAAAAATCACATTTTTATCACAGACGGCTACCACGTAGTCACGCCACCATCAATGTAGAGTACTTGCCCGGTAATAAAATCTGATGCCTCTGCGGCAAAAAACACGGTAGCGCCGACAATATCCTCCGGCATCGCCCATTTTCCCAGTGGAATACGGCTCTTCATCTGGTTGGCGAATGCAGGGTCGGCCAGGGCATCACGGGTAAGGTCGGTCTCTACAACCGTGGGAGCCACTGCGTTTACCAGGACATTATGCTTTGCCCATTCACAAGCTAGCGTCCGTGTCAGAGTATCTACGGCCCCTTTGCTGGCACAGTAAGCCGCATAACCCGCCGGCAGACCATACCTACCCCTCACCGACGATACGTTTATAATCTTGCCACTCTTTTGCTTTATCATTACCCGGCCGACTGCCTGGCAGGTGAGGAAGGTGCCGCGGGTGTTGATATCCATTACCTGCTGCCACTCATCAATTGGGAAGGTTTCGGCAGGTTTGCGAATGGCCAGACCAGCCGCATTCACCAGAATATCAATGTGAGGAAATACCTTCAGAACCTTTTCTACCATATCCGCTACTGATTTCTCCTGAGTAACCTCTACGGTAACCGCCAGCGACTGCCTGCCTTTGGCTTTTATCTCCTCGGCGACCTTCTCAAGGTGCTCAAGGTTGCGGCTGGCTACGGCAACATCCGCGCCGGCATCAGCTAGCCCGAGAGCTTGTGCGCGACCAATGCCGCCGGCACCCCCCACCACAAGAGCCACTTTACCTGTTAAATCGAATAAACCAGACATATTAACCCTCCCTATTATTAATTAATGAAAGCATTAAACAAGTTCTTACCGCCGGAAGTCCGCAGAGTTTATTTTCTAGTCTATATTATTCTCTATGCCCTACCTGCATTCTTGGGACATTAATATCTGCCTAAGCCTTGGCCAGGATTATATCACCCAGGTAACCGTCAGTTTTCAGGTCAACATCAAGTGTCTTCGAGTCATATCCAGCACACTCCAACTTCACTGTGTACTTGCCGGCATCAAGGCCATCAAATTCAAAGTTTCCGTAGTTGTTGGTCGTTGTCTTTACTGACTTGCCATTGGCTATCAGGGTTGCGGCCACACCCTCGGCACATTCATCCGAATCTCCGTATATCACCGCCCCAGCTATAAAGTGCTTGGTCATCTTGTGAAGGTCTGTATAGTAGACTCTGGGCTTTGCCTTCCACTCAGGGTGGAAGACTTCGGCTTTAGCAGATTTCAACAATCTAGACACATCACTTTCAGGGTCATCCAGATCGCCGAAGACCAAACACCCACTTGGGCAAGCCTGCACGCACCTGGGGATTTCGCCTGCCTCCAGCCTGTGGACGCAGAAGGTACACTTTTGAGGGAGGTTCTTTTCCTCGTTCCAGAATATCGCGCCGTAGGGACAGGCTTCCGGTTCCAATAGTTGCTTCTGCCCGACAGCTTTCTGGGGGTCTATCACCACTATTCCATCAGGTCTCCTGTATACAGCACCATCCCTGGCTGCCTTGATGCAGGGCGCATCTTCGCATTGCATACAGGGTACCGGCATATAAGCGACTTTTATGTATGGATATTTCCCACGCTCATTCTTGGCGATGTTCATCCAGAATTGCCCGTACTTCGGCTGAGCTGCGGTATAGGGAGAATAATCGTTATCCCAGTATTCGTCCTTACAGGCGGTGAAGCAGCAATAGCAGGCGATGCATTTTGATATATCAATTATTAAACCCCACTGTGTCATGTTAATATTCTCCGTTCTTCTACTTCCAATTTTCTATTTCAATCAGACAGGAGTTTGGCGCCATCCCGCAGGCATTCTTGGAGATGAAGCGGTGAGGTGTCAGCAGGTTAATGCATCCAGCTCTGTCCGGCGATTCCCCGGGCTCGCCGATTGGCTCGTAGATAGAGCAGGACTCGAAGGAGTGGACAACGCCGGGCGGTACACGCTCCGTAAGTTGAGCGTTAAGCAAAACAGCGCCTCTATCATTATAGGCTTTAACTATGTCGTTGTCCTTGATACCCCTCTTCCCGGCATCCTCCGGGTTGATACGGATTACCCAGTAGTAATAGCCATCTTCCTTCTTAACCCTGTGTTCCGGTATTTCGTTTATCCAGCACCCCTTGGCGTCATTCATGGTGTGGAAGCTATACTTCGGATGAGGTGATATCAGGTGAAGAGGGTATTTAGAGTAAAGCTCCTTGGTGTGATGTCCTTCCCAGGAAGGGATATACTTAGGGACGGGTGGCCGCTCGGTGTCATTCGGGTCGAAACGTTTGAGGCTCTGCGCTTCGAACTCTATCTTGCCGCTCTGGGTGGCCAGGTTGCCTTCGGCGTCAGGCAGTCCTGATATGCCACCGCCAACGGGACCCCAGTCCGGGGTGTCCTTCTTCCTGCCTTCAGCGAACCATCTAAGGGCTGGAGTTGACTTGTAATCTTTCTGTATGGGGACAACGAAGTAGCCTTTCTTCTCGAACTCTTCCCACGAAATGTATTTCGGCAGGTCGCTGACTTCAAACATTCTTTTAGCCCAGTCTAGCTCAGTCAGGCCTCCCTCGGTGAATTTATCATAGAATCCGAGCCTCTCAGCGACCATAGCAAATATTTCATAGTCCGACTTGGATTCTCCAAGAGGCTCAATACACTTCTTCTGGAGGACTATTATCCGGCGATTAGCGTTGTAAGATGAGTGGGGTATGTAGCCGGAACAGTTGGCCCACTCGCCAATATCCCATCTTTCAAAGTTGGAGCAGGCGGGGAGTATCAGGTCGGCAAATTTAGCCTCTCCCTCCAGGTATACAGACTGGTTAACGACAAATTCCAGTTTGGGGCTCTGGTACATCTTAACCCAGCGGTTGGTGTTGTTCATGGTGCCGATGTAAGCGCCACCATATCGCCAGAACATTTTAACCTCTGAGAATCCATCTTCAGGATACTTGTACTTCTTTAGCTGGGTTTCAGTGGAAGCGCCGCAGAAGCCCTTCCCGCGCCATTCCTGAGGCGGATTCAGGATGCATTCGGGAATTAAAATCCTCGGTATATGCTGTCCCCCAGGACTGTTTACGGCGGAGCTCACCGGATGCATGGTGATTCCTCGTGATATCAATTGAAATTGGGAGGCGGCGTTCAGCGGGTCACCACCTATGCCTCCTTCGGCATATCCCGGGAAGAAGAAATCCGCATTGAACGGGGCACCTCCGGTTGTGGACCATATGTTGATGCCCGGTTTGCCCAGGCCCTGCATTGCCTGTAGCAGAACCATCATCCTGGCCCATTCCGTTCCGTAGGCGGTTCGGCAGGCACCCCCCCAGCCACCAAGCCCCCCGGCCGCCAGCATGGTCTTCTTCTTTGCCCACTCCCTGGCCAGGGCTCTAATCTCGCGGGCTGGTATTCTTGATTCTTTCTCTGCCCATTCGGGGGTCTTGGGGATGCCGTCTTCCTTGCCCAGGATGTAGTCTCGCCACTTTTCAAATCCGTAGGTGCGCTTTTCAATATAGTCTTTATCGTACAGGTCTTCGCTAATCCAGACGTGAGCTATAGCGGCGGCTAGAGCCGTGTCTGTTCCCGGTCTGGGCGCAAACCATTTATCAGAGAAGTTCACGGCAGTAAAGTTGTAGAAGGGGTCTATAAAGACCATTTTCACGCCTAGCTCTTTCAGCCAGAGATGTCTTACAGATGATTCCTGTCCGGCATATATTCCGGTGGTGGTGGCCGGGTCACTGGACCAGAAGACTATCTGTTCGGTATGTTTTAAGGCATCTTCCAGAAGGTCATATTGTTCGGAAATTCCCAGCCTCCAGGCAAATCCCCAGGTGTGCATAGCTCCCCAGTGCCAGCCTTCCCAGCTGTCCGGATTATGGTCGGCGTATGTGGCGCCCAAGATGCCCAT
>DAOVRI010000129.1 GCA_030628245.1 Dehalococcoidales bacterium | reverse complement strand
TTATCATTAGCTCCGGACTATGTAGCCTCGGAGGACGATACCCGTACAGTATTTATCGGTCTGGCCATTGATGGCGATGCCTCGGCTATAGCTACCAGCGGAATCTACCGCTTCGTGGACATCATCAAGACGCAACTGAAAGCTGACATTCAAATACACAGCGTCGCCTTTAACGGTTCTTATCTGGTTGCCGGTAGCTTTGACAGCAATACCGTTTACCGCTGTACCGACCCCTTATCGGTATCACCGACCGTCCTGACAGCCGCCACCACCAAGTACCCCGGCGGTGATAACAAGGTGTTGGTCGCCTGGTTATCCAGTAGTGTTGTAGCCGGCACCTCCGGCAACGAAAGCGCCTTCTCTATCTCCACGGACAATGGCTTAACCTTTAATGACATCAGCCTGATTGACACCGTCATCGAAAATGCCAGAGACGTGGCTGTCTCTGCATCTGGAGGTATAATCTACCTGGTAACCGATGACGGCGACGACCTCAGTCTCTGGCGCAAGGCCACTGTATGGCAGAGGGTATACAGTCAGCCGGGCACCACGGACTATATAGTACGTATAGCTCCTGAAAATGCCAATTATGTATACCTGGCGGAAAAAGGTACCACGACTATTTACTACAACGGTAGTGGCGGCCTCACACAATGGCAAACCCGGACCTGCAGCCTCAATATCCAGGACATGGCCGTGGAAAGTCCAGCTGTTGTCTACGCCCTTAATAATACGGGCTCGGTAGCCAAGACGCTCAACTACTCCCTCAGCTGGAGTACGGGAATTTCCACAACACTCGACAGCGGTGCCACCATTGTCAGCGTCAGTACCGGTACATTACTGGTGGGCGCTCAAAACGGTTACGTGGCTTATTCTACCGATAGTAATTTATCATGGACAGCAATAACCCAGATACTGGAGGACGGAGCGGGTAAAGTTCAGGTTATAGCCGACCAGTACTATTCCTCCAACCACATTATTTACGCCGCCAGTGATACCGCGGGGCAGAATATCAAGAAATGGCAGATTGGCACCAGCACCGAATGGACAGATATCTTCAGGAATTCCATCAATGGTGGCATTTACGGACTCGCTATCGAAAGCAATACACTCTACGCCTTGGAGTACACCGCCGGCCAGAGTACGTTATGGTTATGCATAGCACCAACGACAGCCACAGCCACATCGATAAGCTGGAGTTCCAGCACCGCTATTGGTACAGTGCATCTTAATGCCACCCCGCAGGCACTCAAGGCAAGTACGGACAAAGTGTGGGCGGTCAAGACGGACCCTACCAATAAGCTCTACAGCTTTACCAATATCGACATATCACTTACGCTGCTAAAACCCGCTTCAGGTTTTACCAACCACGTAAATGCCCTCACCGGTATTGCCAATGACATACCTTTTAGCTGGCAGCGTCCCACAGAAATCACCGAATACGAGCTGGAAATTGCCCGTGACCCATATTTTTTCAAACTTGTCGCCACGATAACCGTAGCTACAGAAGAGCCGGTAGCCTTCGTACTTGTCGGACCGGGTCAGCCAGGTAACGCGGGTGTCAATTTCATGCCCGGTGTGACCTATTACTGGAGAATCCGAACAACAAAGCCGATTTACTCCAGGTATTCCGCCTCGAAATATTTCTCTATCCAGCCGGTGATGGCGGCTCTTCCTGGAATCCTATCACCCTCCAACGGTGGCGCCAACATAAGCCGACAGCCTTCGTTTTCCTGGGACCCTGTAGCCAGTGCTACCGAATACCAGTTCGTGTTAAGTGACAATCTTTCAATGACTTCACCCATAATCGACGTTAGAATTACTACCACCGGCTTTACCATGACCCAGGAGCTGGACTACGGCGGCACCTACTTCTGGCAAGTCAGGGCTATAAAACCTATCGAGTCTAATTGGTCGAT
The DNA here is from genome assembly GCA_030628245.1 of Dehalococcoidales bacterium. Lineage (GTDB taxonomy): Bacteria > Chloroflexota > Dehalococcoidia > Dehalococcoidales > RBG-16-60-22 > JAFGPF01. The sequence continues at coordinate 3,325 of DAOVRI010000129.1, read as the reverse complement.
ACTGGCCAACTTCACCGTTGAAAAGGAACCGGTCGAGCCTGTACCCGTAGTGACCGTCAAGCAGCAAACACCCCCGGTAGTCGAATTACCGGAGCAGCCCCCGGAAACCATCATTAACCGGGCACCCCCCCTCAAACCTCCGCTACCCATTGTCCCGGACTATCTCCACACCGCAATTTACATTGTGTCCGCCCTGTTGCTGGTCGTAATTTTCCTGATATTCTTACCGCTTTTGACCAGATTCCTCCCCGCCCCTGCTGTTCTGACCGGACCTTTTAAAGGCCCCTCCCGGAGAGCCAGAAAAATCGGAAACCGGCTGGGCAAGCTATGGGAAGACGTGGCAGCCCGCACTAAAGATGTCATACCGCTTCCAACTCGCGCAACCACCACAGGTGAAGCCCCAGAAAGTGATACTATCTCTTTCGCCGTCAGGAGCTTCCTCTATATGACGACATCCGCAGAAAAAGATGGTGGCCAGCGCCTGTTATCCGCCGAGGAAGAGAAAACTCTCGGGGGAAAGCTTGCCTCCGGAATCAAGGCCATAGCCAGAGAAAGACCACTCTATCTGGCGTACCCCGAAGATGCCGCCCAGTTCCTGCATATATGGTCGCATTACGGCTCGAGGGAAGAGACCAACCGCTACCTGAAAAAATCCTTCAAGTCCAGACTGGAGAATGCCCTGGCACTCCTGAAATGCTACCTGGCAGCCCCCGGGAAACCGGAGGCCGATACCATCGTGAAAAAGGAATTCACCCGGGCACAGTACGATGCACTGGCTCAAGTAGTCGCCCCCGATAACCTCTATGCACATATTGCCAAACTCTCGAAATTCAGATTCGAAAAAGAAGAGGATAAGGCCCTGGGGGACCCCGTCGATAGGGCGATTGCCTACCAGTTCCTGCGTATCCACCACCAGGTTAAAAGTAAAACGGAAAATCCCGGTAAGGCCGCCGGATAACACCTCTTAAGAGTTTACGCATTCCGTAAAAATCAGAAATGCCCCCCGGTTTAACCTTAAAGAGCGTTCTCGTTTGACATCAAGTCTCAAATTAAGTTAAACTATTGCGGCGCGATTTCCTGTAAACAGGATAATCGTGGCAAGCAAGCAAAGGGGACATGATTTATAACGGTGACTTCTCGGTTACTTAAGAACTCTGCCTGTTCGTTTGCGTATTATCAGTCCCCTTCCACTAGAAAGGCGACCGGACTACTTAGAATATTGAAGCTGAACTGGTGATATGGGATTGCTCAAAGGACGAAGAAAAGCATTTTCACTCCTTCCAGGGCTAATAACGCTACCTCAGCCCATTTATGGTTTCGACAGCAGTTGATATATCATGGTGGCTTTAGAGCCACGCACTCTTGTTCTCTTGCTCTAATCCATTAACAGGCAAGGATTAGCAAGTTTAGATACTGACTATAAATGATTTTTGAATAATAAATAAAACCGGAGGGAAAAATAGTATGGCTTACCCAAAATTCGCATCACTTCTCATGGAGAAGGACAAGGAAGAACCTAAAATTACCTACCTCACCCTGAACCGGCCGGATAAGAACAACGCCATCAGCATCGGCGAAGAGTACATGACCGGCGATATCAAGAAGGCTATGTGGGAAATCAACCACGATGATGACTGCAACGTGGTCATCTTCAGGGGTGCCGGCAGGAACTTCTGCGCCGGATTCGACCTCTCCATGGTCTACCGTGTCTACGGCGGCGCCAAGGGTGTCAAACCCAGCCAGAGAATCCGGCTCCAGACCGACCAGGACCAGCTTTACGGCTTCACGCAGGCCATTCTGGACTGCAACAAGGTCGTCATGGTACAGGTCCATGGCTGGGCCATCGAAGCCGGGCTTTACATTACCAAGGCTGCCGACATCGTCATCTGCGCCGATAATGCTAAATTTTCCCAGATGGGCCAGAGGCTCGCGTTCGGCGGTCTGCCCACCCTGCCCCTCGAGCTGGTCATGGGCCACACCAAGAAGGTAGAAGAAATCCTCCTCACCGGTCGAACCATCGGCGGCAAAGAGGCCGAGGAAGCCGGCTACGTCACCAAGGCCGTCCCCGAAGAAGACCTTGAGTCCGAGGTGCACAACCTGGCTGCCGCTATCTCGCTGCTGCCGCGCGACTGCGTGGTCATGGGCAAGTTCGCCCGCCGCCACATGCTTGACCGGCTGGGCCTGACTAACCTCAAAGAGGTCATTCTTTATCACTCTTTCAGCACCAACCTTCATTACGAGCCCGACGAGAGAGAACTCATGTTCATCCGCGACCGCGAAGGCATGGGTGAGAGAGAGGCTTTCCACAAGATGCACGAGAAATATGAAGAGCGCCTTAACAAGACCAAATACTTCAAGAGCTACCGTCCTGAGAAAAAGTAAGGAGTATTAATCATGGCAAAATATCCCGAATTCACCAAAGACGACTATTTCAAGATAGACGTCGAATGCCATCTTAGCGGCGACCAGAAAAAATACTTCGATTATTTCCCTGCCTATAAACAATGGGTGTACGGTACCGCGGAGACTGCCCGTGCTTTCGGCGCTGTTCCCTACCATGCCACCAAAAACTGGAAAGATAAAATCGAGACCAAACCTCCCAAGTCAGATATGACAGAAGATGAACAGCTAATAGTTTACCTAGACCGCTATGGTGTAGATATGGCCTGCGTTCTGCCCGAGTCCATGATGGAAACTACCGGTTATTCCACCAAATGGTCCACCAACGGCTATCTGTTGGCCGCCGCCGAAAAGTACCCGGATAGATTTATCGTTCAGCCTAACCTGGGACCGTTTATCAAGAGGGGCATGAAAGAAGTCCTCTGGGAGCTGGACTACCTGGCGCAGGAAAGAAACTGCAAGATATTCAAGTTCTATCCTCCGGAAGATACCTACATCAACGACGAGAGGATATGGCCTTTCTACAAGAGATGCGACGAACTGGGAGTCATTGTTACTATCCACACCGGCTGGAGCTGGTGTCCACCGGGCAAGGCTAAATACTGTCTGCCAGTCCTGCTGGATGACGTCGTGAATGACTTCTACGACCTAAAAATCGTTGCGTTCCATGCCGGCTGGCCTCATTGCCATGACCTGAACATGGTAGCTTTATCTCATCCCAAGGTTTACATTAGCCTAAGCTTAATCATGCCCTGGTATAATAAGGCGCCCCGACGGTTAGCTGAAATCATCGGTGAGGCGATTCAATTTGCCGGTCCGGAACGTATTGTCTGGGGAACCGATTTCTACGGCCCCGGCGGATTGTTCAGGGAAGCGGTAATAGGCCTTAGAACATTCGAGATGCCGGAAGACCTGCAGAAGGGCT
>DAOVRI010000204.1 GCA_030628245.1 Dehalococcoidales bacterium | reverse complement strand
ACGTTGTATAACGTCATGACGAACATGCCGAGAAAGGCGGGTAAGGTCAGCTTAAAGAGTAACCGGCCGATTCGGTCGTCGTCAAGTACGTTATGATTTTGTTGTTGCATATTTCGCATAGAGTTAGTTACACGTCCTTATAGAATATTGAAGTATCAGGCGACACTTAAAGCTCACCTATTGTAGTTTGAACAATGTATCCCGGAGGTTCCTCAAAGAGGACAATAGAGTTTCCAGCTCTTCGTCGGTAAGGGAGGCCATATTATCCCGAACCGCGTTGATAATCAAGTCGTCCTGTTCGTCCAGGAGTTTTCTCCCTTTGTCAGTAAGGGCGATATTAAGGGTCCGCCTGTCGGCGGAATCCATTTCCCTTTCCACCAGATTCAAGTCCACCAGTTTATCTATCAGGTAGGTCATTTGAGCTTTGGCTATCAGTAATTTTTCGCCAATTTCAGCGGGGTGCAGCGTTCCTTCTTCCTTCAATACGTGCATAATCTCAAAGTGAGGTAGCTTGATATCAACATCGATATCGGCAAAGGTCGTTTTAACCAGTTTTTTGCGTATGATTCTGAAAATAAGCGGCGGTATAGAGAGTAAATCTACGGCAACCGTTCCCAGAATATCGCTGCGCATATTGATATTCCTCCTGTCAACTCCGTCAGTAAGTTAGTATATATTTTGAAAAGTATATATAATATATAGTTCATATTATAAACCATATTACGGGAAAAGTCAAGGGAATTTAGTGAGGGTTCTTCTGGCACATTCGGGCGATGATTTCTCCCTCACCTCTATCACTGGCGTCTCATCGCCTGCAGGTGCTATCATGATAAGACGGCGAGGAGGAAAATAGTGGATATCAACCTGACTTTCATGGGCGCGGCCCGAGGCGTCACCGGTTCCCGGTACCTGGTAGAGGCTAATAATTTGAAAATCCTGGTGGACTGCGGTCTTTACCAGGAAAGGAAGTTCCAGCACCGAAACTGGGACCCCTTCCGCGTCCCGCCGCAAGAGCTGGACGCCGTCCTGCTGACCCACGCCCATTTAGACCACTGCGGCCTGCTCCCCAAGCTGGTCAGCGCGGGGTTCCGGGGCAGGATAATCTGCACCCCGGCTACCGCCGACATCACCAGAATTATCCTCCTCGACGCCGCCAAAATACAGGAAGAAGACGCCGCCCATAAGAAAAAGAGGCATCTCCGGGAAGGGAGACGGGGTTCCTATCCCGAAATTCCGCTCTACACGATTGCCGATGCCGAGGCAACGTCGCCGCTGTTTGACACCGTCGATTACAACAAGCCGGTAACCATCGGCAAGGGTATCGAGGCCACCTTTCACGACGCTGGCCACGTGCTCGGCTCATCCATGATAAAGCTGGTAATCAGCCAGGGAGAGGAAAAAAGGAGCATCGTCTTCTCCGGAGACATCGGTAGGTGGGACCGCCCGATACTGCAGGACCCGAGCTTCTTCCATAAGACGGACTACATCGTGATGGAGTCCACCTACGGCGACCGGGAACACGAGGGCGCGAATGAAATCGGCGACGACCTGGCGGAAATAGTAAACACGGCCTTTGAAGTCGGCGGCAAAATCATCGTCCCCAGCTTCGCCCTGCAGCGCGCCCAGGAAATACTGTACTACCTCAACATCCTGATGATGGAAAACCGCATACCGTACCTGAAGGTGTATCTCGACAGCCCGATGGCTATCAGAATCACCGGGGTATTCAAGCATTACCACGAGCTATTCGACGAGGAGATGAAGGAATTATTGCATCAACACCGGTCCCCTTTCGACTTCTCCGGCCTGAAAATGGTGGAGACCGTGGACGAATCCAAAGCCCTGAACTACATCAAGGGCACCTTTATGATTATCGCCGGCTCGGGGATGTGCACCGGCGGCCGGATAAAGCATCACCTCGTCAATAATATCTCGCGGCCGGAGTGCACCGTCCTGTTTGTCGGCTACCAGGCGGAAGGCACCCTGGGCAGACGAATAATTGACGGCGCCAGGAGCGTCAGAATTCACGGTCGTCAGCGCCCGGTTCGCGCCCGGATAGCCCAGATATTCGGCTTCTCGGCGCACGCCGACCGGGACGACCTCATGAAATGGCTTTCCAGGCTGTCAGCCGAGCCCCGGCATATTTTCATTACCCACGGAGAGAGAAAAGCCGCCGAACAGTTCAGCGCGTTTCTGAAAGATAAAACCGGCTACGAAACCTCGGTGCCGGCGTACGGCACCAGGAGCCGGCTGGAATAACTGTGTTTATGTTAACAGGGAGGGACCATGCACGACGAATATGAAATCAATAAACTGGCCAAAGAAGAATCGTGGCGGATGTTCCGTATCATCGGGGAACTGGTGGAGGGTTTCGACAGCCTGGCCGATATCGAACCGGCCATAACGGTATACGGTTCCGCCCGAACACAACCCGAGGACGAGATGTATGCTCAGACGGAAGAAATCGCTTATCTACTCGGCAAGGCCGGCTTTAATATCATGACCGGCGGCGGCCCCGGCGTCATGGAAGCCGCCAACAAGGGGGCACACCGGGCGGGAGTGAAGTCGGTCGGGCTGAACATCAAGCTGCCGCAGGAGCAGGTGTGCAATGATTACGCGGACAGGTCAATAACCTTTCATCACTTCTTCGTGCGCAAAGTCATGCTGGTGAAATACGCCACCTCCTTCGTCATCATGCCCGGCGGGCTGGGCACCCTGGACGAATTAACCGAGGTGCTGACGCTGATACAAACGGAAAAGATAAAACCCTTCCCGGTAATCCTTTTTTCCAGCGAATACTGGCAGGGTTTTCTCGAATGGCTGCAGGGGACGGTGCTGGCCTCCGGCTCGATTTCAGAGGAAGGCTTCGAACTGCTGCGGGTAATCGATTCCCCTAAAGATGTCGTCGGCGCCGTTGAAAAGTGGTACAAAAAGCATGAAGTCGTGGGGAAGAAAGCCCTGCAGGGGTAGGCCGCTCACCATTCTTCACAACCTGCCTCTGGAGCATATTCACTTAATCAGGCTAATTTTTTCTTCCAGGCTTCGGCTTTCTCCATAAGCTCCCCGGCGGCTTTGAGGGCGGTAGCCGT
>DAOVRI010000048.1 GCA_030628245.1 Dehalococcoidales bacterium | reverse complement strand
GACAGAACGGTATATGCACGTAGAGCGATATGCCGGATTTACCCCCCAGTTTTCCCCCATCGATAATTGAATCGTCAAAGGTGGGACTCAGATGGCGGAACTTGCGCCCCTCACGCCTGGTAACAAAGCTCACGAGCTCCGGTATCATGTCTGTCTTACTATCGTCTCCTCTAAAAAATGATACCACACGACAGTGACTTTGGCGAACACGGGACGCAAGCGATAATCGGCGAAAGTCTCTGAAAAATAGAGGTAATAAGCGGCTGAGCGTTATTTGTTAGACAAACGGGTTCTGACAAATCCGGAATTGAACGCCTTCACGGCAACCGGGCAGAACTGGCTGCGGGCGTTTTTATGCAACTCGGCGAAGGCCTGCTGCCGACTGAGCGCTTTGCGATAGACGTGGTCGGTGGTCATGTTGTCAAAAGCATCGGCCACGGCTATCAATCTGGCTCCTATCGGTATTGTGTCAGCGATGATTCCCTGCGGATATCCCTTGCCGTCATACCTTTCATGGTGATAAAGAATGAGCTTACTGGCTTCTCTGAGAAAAGGAATATCTTTCAGCAGGTTATAACCTGTTACCGGGTGCTTTCGTATTATCTGCCACTCTTTATCAGTCAGGGCGTCAGACTTGTTCAGTATGTTGTCAGGGATGCTGAGCTTACCTATGTCATGAAGAGTTGCAGCGTATTCGATATTTTGTTTCTCTTCCTTCGGAAGTGACATCTCCCTGGCCCCTATGAGCGAATATTCCGTTACTCGCCGCGAGTGCCCGCCTCCGCTGGTTTCCTTGGCATCGGCCAGGGACACCAGTGCCCTGACGGTACTTTTGTAGGAATTCAGCAGGTTTGTATTCATCCTGGCGTTTTCAATCGTCATGGCGGTGGTCGTCGCCACGCCCATCATCGTTTTCAAGTCCTGCCTGTTAAAATCAGTCCCGTCCGCTTTATTGAGTACTTCGATAACTCCGATAACCTTATCCCCTATAATAATCGGCACAGCGATGATAGACCTCGTTTTAAAACCGGTAGCACTGTCTATCAACTTGTAAAAATTCGCATTCTTTTCGGCGTTATTTACAATCAGGGGTTTACCATTCCGCGCTATCCATCCGGCAATACCCGATTGCCGGCTGATGTGCAATCGTTTTAGTCGCTGCCCCACCGGGCCATCGGCAAACCTGAAATACAGTTCCTGTGCCTTTTCGTCAAGCAGGAGCAGTGACGACGCTGAAGCGCCGAGGGCATTATGCGTCATCTGCATGATGCACGTAATCAGCTCATCTTCTTTATCTTCCGGCCTGGCCCTGGCCCAGAGCTTCTCCAGAAGGTCAATTCTATTTGCACCAACCTGTGGCATTCTATTAGCAGGCTGCATCACCTTATTGCCGTTACTGCCGTTCATTTCAACCTGTGGCATCCTGTCAGCAGGCTGCAGCACCTTACCTCTGTTACTGCCGTTCATTTCAACCTGTGGCATCCTGTCAGCAGGCTGCAGCACCTTACCTCTGTTACTGCCGCTCATTTTAACCTGTGCCATCCTGTCAGCAGGCTGCATCACCTTACCTCTGTTACTGCCGCTCATTTTAACCTGTGCCATCCTGTCAGCAGGCTGCAGCACCTTACCTCTGTTACTGCCGCTCATTTTAACCTGTGCCATCCTGCGATGAAGCTTCGGCATCTTCACGGCATGGCCAGCTTTCACTTTAACCTTTACTAACCTGCCAGGAGGACTTCTCATCTTCCCTCCACACCTTTACGAAATCGTCGTTTTTAACTATTTTGTTTATTTTGGCAAGAATCCGATAAACTAAAAATAAAAATTCGACCTTAAAAGCTAAATTTTACGTAAACGTTTGCCCTGTCCAGTGAGATGGTTTAACCCGCCGCCGATGAAAATATAAGCGTTTGTTACCGGACACTTTCGGCTAAGTCCTGGCGACTGGTCATGCCGGTAACGGCGTCCAGGAACTCCTTCAGAGAATCGCTCTGGCTTCGCAGTTCCTTCAGTTCGGCCCCGATGGGGCTGATAGAGGTGGGGCTATCGGCATAAGTACCGTGAAAGGCAAAATAAGCCTGGTTCAGCTTCCTGATATAATAGCCGTTTTCGGCCAGGTGCTGCCGCTTCTGCTCCATGAATTCTTCGGCCTGCTCGATTTCACCCCGGGCAAGGTAGTCATCCACAACCTTCCTGATTTCTCTCATTTCTTTACTAAAGTCAAAACCTGATTCTGTCGTCTGCTCCGCGTCGCCCGCTTCGCCCGGCGCATAGTACTGTTGATAGATAATCCCGCCGATTTCCTTGCTGAGCATGCTGGCTACGCTCTCGTTCATGGTGGCAATATCATAATTCCGGCGGATACCGGCCAAATCCAGCACGTAGAGAAATCCCAGCGGCGTAAAGGACAGATACTGGTGCAGCCATTCCTCGCCGGCGGTATCAAGCATAAAGCGGACGTCCGCCTTATCGGTTACGTAGCTCGGGTAGGTTGCAATGCCACCCAGATTGACCACCAGCGAGGAGACATCGAGACTGTCAATCTCGGCCTCGATACTTTCCATGTCCTCCTGGGTCATATCCGGCAGGAAAGTGACCTCCCTGATGCTTTCTATCCTGTCCCTGGGAGATACGACCAGCAGGTGAGGCGGCTTCCCTATATGAATATTGACCGGCGGAAAGCCAATCTTGATTCTTACATACTTATCTACGGGATTGAAGATGCCCTGCCGCGAAAAGGCCTCTCTTATCTGTGTTTCCAGCAACCTTTCCACAATGCCGGCCAGTTCTGCGTTCTGCTGCTGCAATTCGCCAAGCTCATCTTCCAGTGAAGCCAGGTCGCCCTGCCGGTTTCCCACATTGACGGCTTCTATCTCCGATTCCAGCATCTTAATCCGCTCGACGTTGGCGAAATAAGTAGCGGCAGCATTCTCCGTGCTCTCCTGCCGACTGAATAACTTTCCCGCCTCCCGGATTAAGGCACTTAACTCCCACTTCACCAGGTCAAAGCGATAGGGCCCGGTGATGGCACGCAGTTGTTTATTGAAGTCATGGGCAGGAGCACAGCCGACTACCAGCGGAAAAAGCAGCAAGACAACTGCCACCAGTAGCAGCCTGAATTTACATCGGGATTTAATCAATTTAAATTCCCTGAAACGTCCTCGGGAGTCTCGAAAGACACACGGCGAGGTATGCCCATCCGCGGAGCTAGGCAGACATTTTTTCTTTAGCCCGGGCGACAATTTTGGATAGGGTCTCGCCCGTCTTTTCAGCGATGACGACATCGGCGTGGCCGTCATGAGGCGTTTCGGTCAGGTTTAAAATAACCAGCTTGGCACCGCTACGCTTGGCTAAGACCGGCATCTGCGCCGCGGGATAGACCACCAGCGACGAACCGGCGGCCAGGAACAGGTCACACGCGGAAGACCTTATTTCGGATTCGCGCGTCTCCCTCTCCGGCATCGCCTGCCCGAAGGCAACCGTGGATGGTTTTAAAAGCCCATTGCAGCTGTCACACCGGGGAACCTTCTCTCCGGCCAGCATCTTATCGTGGGCGTAGGCCCTGGGGTAACGCTTCCGGCAATCGAGGCAATCGACCCACTGCATGGTGCCGTGTATTTCCAGTACCATCTCCTCCGGCACACCGGCTTTCTGGTGCAGGCCGTCGGTATTCTGCGTGATAATGCAGTCGAGCTTGCCCATCTGGTAAAGCTCGGTAACGGCGTAGTGCCCCGCATTGGGCTGGGCTTCTCTAATCGTTTCCCACATCATCTTGTGCATCTGCCAGTATTTCTCCCGGATGTCCTCGTACCGCAGGAAATTCGGTAAATTCAACTCGCTGGGGTCGAATACATCCCAGACGCCGCCCGGACTGCGGAAGTCCGGCACGCCCGACTCCGTGCTGAATCCGGCGCCGGTAAAGACAACTATCTTTTTCGACTCCACAATCATGTCAGCTACAGCTTCAATATGGTCCATTATTAACCTCCATAAAACTTCCGGGTTCTCTTACAAGCAGAACCCGATTAGCTTACCCTTATCACGGCCCTGGCCAGCTCCCAGGAATACTCGTAGAGGTGCAGCCCTTTGCTCATGGCCACCAGCTCGCCGTCTTCAACGCCTATCTCACCGGCCATGTATTCCTTCAGGAGTTGAATGGCCGCCAGGTTCGACGGGAAGCCGGCCCACAGGTCCCACGACCGGAAATAGACAACAAAACTGAGTCTGCCTTCATGGATTCTGGTATCTATCATCCTCAGGCAGGGCGGGTCAGCTAGATGGATGGACTTTTCATTCCCCACGGCCATAAAGGCCTGGTTGGTGTTATGGCCATCCTCACGGTACATCTTGATTACTTCGGATATCTGCTCTTCCAGGTACTGGCCGTAGGTATACTGCTCTCCCTTTTTCCGGTGCGACGTCATGAGGTACGGCAGGTAGCTTTCCACGTATTCCATGGTGCTGGGCGGGGGCACGCCCTGGGGTACATCCGGTACCAGCGGACGCGTACCAGGATACTGGACTTGAACGACGGCCAGGTCAAGTTCCTTCCGTTTCTGGCCGGCATAGCTCCCGCGGTCGATTTTATACTCATAGCCTTCGGCTATAGCCTTGCACAGGCAGAGGAACCATGCCTCGGAGAGGTCTCTGGCCTCGATTACCGAAATATTCAAAAAAATCCTTTCCAGTTTGCTGCCGGGGCGTTATTTCTTGCCCCTGACCAGCGCGAAAAACCTGTCCTGGTAATCCTCGAAGACACCCCAGCGGTTCAATTCCCGTTCGAGCTCGTAGGCCTTGATTTCACCCATGGCGACCTGCTGGAACATCTCCTCGATTTTCTGCCGGGCGCCGACGGGTACTCCGCCGTGGCTCATGCCGAGGAGTCCCCTCGAGCCGAGCTGGGCGATATTGCCCGGTATGGAGCGACTGGTAATCTCGTAGATAAATTTCAGCAGGGACACGTCCCAGAGGTCATCCTGCCCCTTGATGATAGAAGCCAGGGGGTCGCCCTTCTTATCAATCTCTTCATTCAGCCTGTCCACCACGACCGGCCAGTTGTCCGAGACGATATTGAGTCCCTTGGGCTCGTTTTTATAGGTATAAAACAGGCCGGGCGTATCGGGGCCATGCATCCTGAGCAGCGTCTCGAAATATCGGCGGGCGTCATAGCTGAACCCCTCCAGCTGGGTCAGGTAATAAGGGGTGACAATCTTCGGCCTTTCGGCGATAACCCTGCCCTCTCTAATCACCGTTTCGCTAACATCGTTGATAAGCTCCGAGTAGACGGGCTCGGTGACGATGTAATAATAGACATTGGTCACACCGAAGGTGGCCAGGTGCTGCCGGGGATGCCTCAGTATCTCGGTGTGGCGTGCCGCGTATTCAATTCTGTCGCTATCAGCATCCATCTTTATTCCTAGTCGATAGCCGCCAGTTCCTGCTTATACTCATCCAGCACCGTCAGGTACTGTGCTTCCATCTGGGACTGCACCCTCTGCCATTCCTCCAGGAACTGCGGCTGTTTTTCCACGTCTATATTCATCCTGGCATTGTTGACGCCGGTCTGCTGCCTGATGGCCTGCTGTATCTTTTCCTCAAATTCAGCTTTGAGCGATTCGTAGGCCTGCTGCTTCTGGCTGGCTCCTTCCTGCACATAGTGGTCCAGTACTTTCCTTATTTTGCTGAAGACATTCTCGGCAGCCGCTTTGTCGTTCTTTAGAGCCTTCAAGCCATCCATCGCTACTTTATTTGCCTTCCGGGCGGCCTCATTCCTGGGCAGGCCGATATTCCTCAGGAGGATATCGTTGACACTGGTAACGACGACCTTCTTCGCTTTATCGTCGTACTTACTTACCTCATTTACAAGGTTGCAGTCCTGCTTTAAATAGCGGGCCGCCAGCTTTTCGCCCTCCGGGCCGTACTTCCACTTAAGTCGTTCTTCTTCCGTCGGCTCACCTATCCTGGCCAGTTTTTCTCTGGCTATTTCGGCGGCGCTCTTTATCTCGCCCATTTGACTCCTCCGAACCTGTCTTGAAGCAATTATTTCAGCTTCATTAACTATTATACAACAATGTAAAGACATCAGAAAGGAGGAATTAAGAGAAATAGAAGAGGGGCTGACGCCCCTCTTAGACTCCCTGTTATGATTGTGGGGATACACTACGGGATAAGCAGAGAATGCAACGGGGCGGCCTGGGTGGGAAAAGATAACAAGGAACAGATTCGGGTTAGTGTGATGACCAATCGTCCCAGACTCTATTCAACTCATTAATCCAAAATAAGAGTTCATTCCCACCTCGAAAAACGCCTAAATTGCGTGCACATTCGAAGAATCCCGAGCCGGGTTTGTTTTCTGTTTGAGAAATTACTACAGCCGAAAGCATATGTCGACCTTTCCGACGCTCATAATGATTAATATCGTCAAGCATTCCCCATAAAACAGAATTATGTGGTTCAAGATCAACCAATAATCCTATTTCTGTATAATTCGTTAGTGTCCTCTCTCGTGCTACCTCTTTCAGTTTTTCATAGATAATCTCATTCATGTTAACATCCCTTATTATGGGGTTTTTTGCTTGAGCAGCCAGTACTCCAGGCCGTCGGCTAAAGCCAGCCAGCTGGCCTCGATGATATTGGTGGAGCCGCCGACGGTGCGCCATTCATCGACGCCGTCGCTGGACTCGATAAGGACGCGCACCTGCGACTCCGTGCCGGTGCTTTCCTCGAGGATGCGCACCTTGTAATCGACGAGCGTGACCTGGGACAGGCTGGGATAGAACTGTAAAAGGGCCTTGCGTAAAGCCCTGTCCAGCGCGTTGACGGCACCAACGCCTTCCGCCGCCGTGTGAATTATCTCCTCACCCACCTTTACCTTGACGATGGCCTCGGACAGCATCTCCTCGGCGGCCTTGCGTGTGGAGGGACGCCGCTTCGACTCCACCACTACCATGAAGTCGACCAGTTCAAAAGGCGGTTGATAGTCCGGCTTAGCCCGGTGCAGCAGCAACTCGAAGGACGCCTCGGCGTTGTCGTACTGGAAGCCTCGACTCTCCAGGAATTTGATATGCTGAAGAAGCCCCTGTGTCTTTTTAGCGTCTGTCGAGAGGTCTACCCCCAGTTCCTTCGCCTTATGGATAATATTACGCTTTCCCGACTGGTCGGATACCACCGTCCTCTGTCGGTTTCCTACCTTCTCCGGGTCAATGTGCTGGTAAGCATCGGGCCACTTGGTAATACCGTCCATGTGGTAACCTGCCTTGTGGCTGAAGGCGCTGGCGCCCACGTACGGCGAAAACGGGTCCGGTACCAGATTGGCTGCCTCGCTGACAAAGTGAGACACCTCGGTCAATTTGGCCAGCTGCTCATCGGTAACACAGTCGATACCCATTTTCAGCTTCAAAGCCGCGATAATGGTGCATAGGTTGGCATTACCGCATCGCTCACCGTAGCCGTTGATGGTCCCCTGCACGTGATTGGTCCCCGCCTGTACCGCCGCCAGGGTATTTGCCAATGCCAGGCCGCCGTCGTTATGACAGTGAATTCCCAGCGACACCGATGTCGCTTTAGCGGCCGCCCTGACCGCCTTGGTTACTTCGTCCGGCAGGGCCCCGCCGTTGGTATCGCAGAGCACCAGGCAATCAGCCCCGGCCTCGTCGGCCACCTGTAGCGTCTTTAGAGCGTATTCAGGATTGGACTTATACCCATCGAAGTAGTGCTCGGCATCCAGAAACACGGTAAGCCCGTTCGATTTAAGGTATTTCACGGAATCGGCAATCATGTTGAGGTTTTCTTCCAGCGTGGTCTTCAGGACACGGGCAACCTGCAGGTCCGAGCTTTTACCGACGATTGTCGCCACCTTTACGCCGGCTTCAACCAGCATGACGAGGTTATTGTCCTCTTCCGCTTTGATGCCGCGGCGCCGCGTGCTGCCGAAAACAACTATCCGAGCGTTTTTCAGTGAAAGGTCACGCGCTTTCTCGAAGAACTCCGCGTCCTTGGGATTGGAGCCCGGCCAGCCTCCTTCTATATAGTGGATACCCAGCTCATCCAGCTTCCGGGCGATGTGCAGTTTATCCACCACGGAGAAGGATATGCCTTCGCTCTGGGCCCCGTCACGTAACGTCGTATCGTAAAGCTCAATCGATGCCAATTATTTTCCTCCCGCCTTCTTAGCAATCAAATCCCCCATCTCTTTCGTCCCCACCTTCTTCTTGCCTTCACTCATTATATCATAGGTGCGATAGTCTTCATTCAGGACGGCTTCAACGGCTGATTCTACCGCCCGGGCTTCTTCCTCCAGGGCGAAGGAGTAGCGCAGCATCATGGCAACGCTGAGGATGCTGGCGATGGGATTGGCCATGTCGAGTCCGGCGCGTCGTGGCGCGCTGCCGTGAATGGGCTCGTACAGGCCGAATATTTTAACGCCCGCCTGCGGAACGCCCGCCAGACTTGCCGAGGGCAGCATTCCCATCGAGCCGGCCAGCATGGAAGCCTCGTCGGTGAGGATATCGCCGAAGGTATTTTCCGTAACCAGCACGTCCAGGTACCTGGGATTCTGAATAATCCGCATGGAGCAGGCATCCACCAGCATATGCTCCAGAGTGACATCCGGGTAGCTTTCGGCGACTTCCACAGCCACCTGCCTCCAGAGTCGGGACGATTCCAGCACGTTGGCTTTATCTACCGATATGAGCTTTTTCTGCCGACGCCGCGCCAACTCGAAGCCGACCCGCACGATACGCTCGATTTCCTGCTCCGAATAAGCCATGGAGTCGACGGCGCGCCTGCCCTTCGATGTCTGCCACCGCCTCTTGGGTCGGCCGAAATACAGTCCGCCGGTAAGCTCGCGTACGAAGATAAAGTCGACCCCCTCAATCACTCCCGGCTTGAGGTTGGTCGAGTCAACCAGCACCGGAAAGACATTAACCGGACGCAGGTTGGCGAACAGTCCCAAGGCTTTACGTATTTCCAGCAGGCCGTCCTCGGGGCGTACTTTAGCCAGGGGGTCGTCCCACTTGGGGCCGCCCACGGCGCCCAGCAAAACGGCGTCGCTTTTCTTGCATATCTTTAACGTATCCCGGGATACGGCCACGCCCTCCGCATCGATAGCCGCCCCGCCAATCAGCCTGTCGTTAAGATTAAAACTATGGCCGAATTTTTTGCCGACCGCCTGCAATACCTTGATTGCCCCGGCGGTAACATCGGGGCCGACGCCATCACCGGGTAAAACTGTCAGGTTAAATTTCACTTAAGTCCTCCATCAGGTCGTCATTGCGAGGGTGAAGCCACGTGCCTGCACGCCGAAGTACGTTACGGCACGCAGGCGCGGCAATCCCAATCAATAACTTGATTCAGTTACGGATTGCTTCGCTCCGCTCGCAATGACATTATATTTTAATTATTTTCTAAGCTTTCGCGTTATCCAGCCTCTTTTTGGTATATTCGATAAGTCCGCCGGCCGAAATCAACCCGGCCATGAATTCGGGATAAGGTTCGGCGGTAAAGCTCATGTTTTTGGTCAGGTTTTTTATTTTGCCGCGGGCAAGGTCCACTTCCAGGATATCGCCGGCATCGGTATTGTATACAGCCTCCGGGCACTCAAGCAGCGGCAGGCCGATGTTGATAGCGTTGCGGAAGAAGATACGGGCGAAGCTCCTGGCGATGACGCAGGATACGCCGGCCGCCTTGATAGCCAGCGGGGCATGCTCCCGCGACGAGCCGCAGCCGAAGTTGGTGGTGGCCATGATGATATCGCCCGGCTGCACCGTTTTCAGAAAGTCCGCGTCGATGTCTTCCATGCAGTGCTGCGCCAGTTCATCGGGGTCGGAGACGTTCAGATAGCGGGCGGGTATAATTACGTCCGTATTGACATCAGCGCCGTATTTAAAGACTTTACCTTTGAGTTTCATGGTATTTTTAACCTCTCCCCCTGTATCCCCCTCTCCTTGCGAGGCAGGGTGAAGGAGAGGGGGAATAATTTTTCTTAAAGGGGCTTCGCCCCTTTTAATCCCATAAGCAACGTTTATAAATTGTCTTATTCTAGCATTAAAGGGTTTCCTCTTGACTACTAGACCTCGGTGTATCCACCCGATGCTTCCATAAGATAAAAGTCGGTAGCATATACAAAGTCTATAAGGGACCCTATCATTCTATCGAGGTTTTTCTTACTCAATGTCCTTTTTGAGGTGTCATGATGTATTACTAAATGCCTAAAGTGAACCAAATTATTTATATCTTTTTCAAAGGTTGGATGTTTATCATTTAATATTAAAAATTGGCCTTTTCCTAGAGGAGCTTTAAATTCACCAACTTCTTTCACAAAATTCTTACAACCAATCATTTTACTATAAAAATTATTTATCGAATTGAGGTCTTGAAAGGATTGAGAAACTGATAGCAATTCACCAAGTGTGATTTCTTCTTTGTTCATATCAATAAAGTCTACAAGAGATATTTTTTCCTGTCGTAAAGTATCTAAGAAACTATCCTTAAACCATCCACCTTGAATAAATATCTCTGCCATTCCCTTGAAATATATTTCCAATGCACCAACGCACATTATTACAAAGTACCAATGAGCCTGTTGTATAATGTCTGTTTCTGCTTCTTGTTTCTCTATAAAGTCTACAAGAGCTTCAGCTGTTCTCATTTTCTCCATACAGCTATCAATTGGTAAAAGATGTTGGACATTAGATTCTCGAAGGAGTTTTATTCTATTTTTTATGGCATTGAATTTCATAAAGTGATCCTAAAAGAGCGATTTTTCTATTTTTACACCAACTCTACTAATTCCCCATCCCGGCCCTCTACGCACTATTATCTTCATCTTTAGTTCTTCCCATAACCTCATCCGGGCTGACAATCCTGCCCGCCACGGCGCTGGCCGCGGCCACCGCCGGATTGGCCAGGTAGACCTCAGACTTGGGGCTGCCCATCCTGCCCACAAAGTTGCGGTTGGTAGTCGAGATGCAACGCTCGCCGTCGGCGAGGACACCCATGTGCCCGCCGAGACACGGCCCGCAGGTCGGCGTGCTGACCACCGCCCCCGCCTTGATAAACGTCTCTATCAAACCTTCCATTACAGCATCGAGGTACACCTGCTGCGTGCCGGGGATGAT
>DAOVRI010000114.1 GCA_030628245.1 Dehalococcoidales bacterium | reverse complement strand
GTTATTCCTCTAACCGTGACTAAGAGCCTGCAAATAAAGGCGAGACGTGCCGTAATGAAGGGTAAGCATTAAGTAATCTTTTATTCTCTATTTGGGAAGGGTAGGAATATACTGCGGGCTAAGCCGTTGATGATACGAGGGTGGCCAGCCTACGCTAACCTGCTCGCCGCTCCTCCTGAGCTTTGGCAGGCGAGAGCTACGGCAGGCAAGCAGGGTGGGAAAAGATATCAACGATGGGCGGTGGGTGGAGTTAATAAAACTCTATTTCCTGTACTTATGCACGAACCGCTGCCATCCGACTGCTTTTTACCGAGTGGAGATTGAACCATCGTGACCGATTTGGCACTCATCTTGATATTCAATGTCCTCCGGAGAAAATTCTTACTTCTTAAGGTATCTGTAAATTCTCTCGATATTCATGCGCAGAAAACCCGCCGCCGGCCCTTCTTTGGGCATGTCGGCAAACATTTCAGCCTTAGGGACTTCTTCTATAGCCTCTTCCAGGTTCATCCCTTTGTCGATGGCATCGGCGACGGCATCTATCCAGCCCCTGACATTTTTACTCATCTGCGAGAAGCAACTCTTATCCGTGACTTCACCATGACCGGGAACCACTTTATCAACGTCCAGTTCCTCAAGCTGTGTTAGAGTTTCCAGCCATTTGTCGGGTAAAGCGTCACGGAAGACCGGCATCCCCAGGTTGATATTATCCGAGGTGAAGACTATCCTTTCTTCGGGGACATAGACCGCCAGACTATAGGGAGTATGCCCCGGCATATGGATGAGATGAAAGCTGTGGTCGCCCAGATAGAGGGCCAGTCGTTCGGAAAAGGTAATATCCGACGGGCGAAAGCGGAACTCTTTATCAAGGGGAAGGCTGTCCGGGGCCATCATCTGGAGCATGCCCGTTATATCCTCCGGCTTAGCTTTGAGCAAGGCGTTACGCGTACCGTCGTGGGTGACCACCAGACCCCCGAAGTAGCAGTTACCGGCAATATGGTCGGTATGAGGCTCGCTGTTTATCACGTAACGGACCGGGCCGAATTTGGCAATATCAGCCGCCACCTTCTTCGCATTCGCCGGCACCATCGGAGTATCTATTACCACCACCCCTTCCTTCGTTACCACCACGCTGGTATTGCAGACGCTTATTTCACTTTCAACGTAGACATTATCGGTAACTTTTTGCATCATGTCCCCCTTTTCATGTTCTTTGAGAATTTATTGGTGAATATGTGGATGCGCTATGTTCTGATATATCGGATATTCAATACTTTAAGCAGCTGTTCCGCCGATGTCAAGCAAAGATAAAAATGGTTTATGGGGCAATTTAAGAAAATATTTATGAGAAAGTGGGGTTATCCCACTTGACAAACATTCCCACCGTTGTATAATGTATGTATAGATGGATAGATGGATGGATATATGGCGATTATAATAAAAGATGGAGATTTTACGGACATGGCCAAAAGCGTGAAGGTAGATGGTAAGAGGCGAGTAGTTTTGCCTAAAGCCCTAGTAGAAGAAGATATTACGTTTCACGTATATGCTAATAGTGTTGGGCAAATAATCCTTGACCCGCAAGTAACTATTCCAGCTTCTGAAGTATGGGTATTCAATAATCCAGATGTTCTAGCATTAATTCAAAAAGGTCTTTCTGATGTTAAAGAGGGCAGGGTTTCAAAAATTGACCTTAACAATTTATAAGGTTATGTCTTGTTTGAATTAAATTGGGCAGATACAGCTAAAGAAACCTATAATTCTCTTAAAATTAATAAGTCTCAGAATAAACAATATAAAGCTATCAAGAAGGCTATCAAATTATTAGCACAAAACCCTCGGCATCAAAGTCTTCAAACCCATGAATTTACGAGTCTCAAAGGACCTAATGGAGAAAAGGTTTTTGAGGCATATGTAGAGCAAAATACTCCCGGGGCTTATAGACTTCTTTGGTATTATGGACATGGTCGAGGTATAATCACGATTTTTGTGATTACTCCTCACCCATAACCATTTACCCCACCTAGCCAATGCAGTCCGCCGGATTATACCGGCCCCTGTCAATATGTTTATAGAGGAGAACCGTTCCTATGAAACCACTCAACGTGCTTGTCATCGCTCCCGCGTTCGATAGGTCAGTAACGCATGCCGACGAAGAAGACCTGCGGCGGATTGCCCTTGCCGGACCGGGTATAAATGTCAGGGACGCTTCAGAGCTTGCCGTTGCCGAATACCGGGGAGACTCGACTGCCAAAGAGAAGCTTGACGCCATGCTGGCCGAGGCAGAGGTCATTTACGGGCTTATCATGCCTCAAAACCTCCTGGCACGAGCCCCCAAACTGAAATGGATTCAGACGATGTCCGCCGGGGTTGACCGTTTTGCCAGGATAGATGTCTGGCAGAGTCCGGTGATTATAACCGGGGTCAGCGGCATCCATGCCACCCCGATAGGTGAATTCGTTCTGGAGCTGATGCTCATGTTCGCCAAGGGGGCGCCGCTCTGCTTCCAGATGAAGCAAAAACGCGAGTGGAAAAGGTTTATGCCATCCGTGCTGCGCGGCAAGACGGTGGGCATCGTGGGGCTGGGCAGTATCGGGAGGGAAGTGGCCCGTCTGTCCAAGGCCTTCGGCATGAGAGTTGTTGCCAACCGCAGGTCGGTGACACGACAAAAGCGGGCCAGATACGTCGATATGCTGCTGCCGGCGGGGCAGTTGAATCAATTACTCGCGGAGAGCGACTACGTGGTAGTCGCCACGCCGCTTACCCCGGAAACCAGGGGGCTTATCGGTGATAAGGAATTGCGGGCGATGAAGCCCAGCGCTTATATCATCAATATCGCCAGGGGCGGTATGATCGACGAAGAGGCGCTGATACGCGCCCTCGATGAGAAACGGATAGCCGGTGCCGGCCTGGATGTCGTCGCTGACGAACCCCTCCCCCCTGAGAGCCGACTCTGGGACTTCGATAACGTCCTTTTAAGTCCCCACGTTGCCGGCGGCATGGAAGACTACATGGAGCGTGCCACCGAAGTGTTCTGCGAGAACCTTAAACGCTACCTGAACGGTAAAAAACTGCTGAATGTAATAGACAAGAAGAAAGGCTATTAGAGGTTCATACAGAAAAGGAGGCGATAAAATGCCGATGACATTGGAAGAACTGGAAGCCGAGGTTAAACAACTTAAGGAGCAGGTAGCCGAGGGCGTCCGGGCTAAAGACTACATAGAGATATGGAAACTACAGTCTCTCTATTCACATTTGTATTACATCGGCAGGAGGGCGGAGATACCGTCCCTCTTCGCCCAGAAAACGCCGGGGGTATCTCTGGAAATAGAAGACAGCGGAGTCTATGAGGGAATCGAAGGCGTTAAGCGACTCTGGGGTACGATATTCAGTGAGAAAGCCCACATGACCCCGGGATTTCTCGCCATACACATGACCGTGAACCCCGTCATCGAGATTAACAAGGCAGGGACAAGGGCCAGGGGTATCTGGCATTCCCACGGGTTCGCGTCCATGGGAAGGGGCGGTCAACTCACCCAGTTCCTCTGTCTCGGGAAATACGACATGGAGTACGTCAAAGAAGACGGACAGTGGAAAATCCTCAAGTTTGTCTATCGTCTTACTTTCATGTGTCCTTACGAAAAAGGCTGGGTGGAAAACCCTCAGGCCGCCAGCATCGCCGCTTCACCGGACAACAGCCCCGATAAACCCACCACCTACCACATGCCGTACAATCGGGACCGGGTAAACATCCTGCAGCCCCCACCACCGGAGCCTTACGAAGACTAGAGCTTAATCCCCAGCTTCTTCGTCGGCTTTAGTATGACCATTAATATGAGACCGATAATCCCCAAGGCGGCACATACCACAAAAGCCGGCTGATAGCTTTCCGTTACGTCACAGATATAACCAATCATAACCGGGCCGACGGCGCCCCCGGCCGTAAAGCCGAGACCCGTGACCCCGTAAATCAGGCCGTGAGAGGTCAACCCGAAAAGCCTGGCCACCAGAGGTGACTCCGACGTGCCCATGCTGCCAAGACCCAGTCCAAAGACAACTGCGAACAGGTAAAACATCCATAACTCCCTGACCGGCACCAGCCACAACAGGGCAGCGGTCGACAGGACTAAGCCGATAATAAGAGCCTTTCGGTTACCGATTCTATCACCTACAAGGCCACCCAGTACGAAATTACCCACGATACCCACGCCACCGTTGACCGCCAGTACATTAGCGGCGCTGATATCCGATATTCCCAGCCTAGTAATATGCGGCACAATGTGTACCATCATGCCATACGCGATATAGCCAAAGCAGAAAAATACGATAGCGACCAACCAGAATTGTACGGTATGAATAGCCTCTTTCAGAGAAAGGTCCCGAGAAATGCTATTGTTCGTCACCGGTCCTTTTTCATTTATACCGTTCGCGAAATTTTCAACCATACCCGGGCTGCGCTTCAGGAACTGCGCCGCCAGTACAACAACAATAAATACGATAATACCCAGAATCATGTACGATTGGCGCCATTGATATTCGGCGATAAGCCGGCTGATTACCGGAGGGCCAATCATCTGGCCGAGAGTCAGTCCGGAGATGACAATCCCCGTCATCAGGCTCCGCCTCCCCGTAAACCACCTGGCGACGGTCGACAGCAGCGGCACCCAGAGACCGCTCATACCGATACCTATTATTACTCCAAAGAAGAGATAGAGTTGCCAGACCGCGCCGACCTGCGACATGAGGAAATACCCCACACCCAGAAATACACCACTAAAAGTTACCACCAGACGGGGGCCGAATCTATCGGTAAGTCCGCCCATGACGATACCCAGCAGGCCGCTGAAAATCGAGGAAAGCGAGTAGGCACCCGAGGTCACGGCTCTGGTCCACCCGAACTCATCCAGAAAAGAATTGAAGAATACGCCGAAGACAATATACAGACCCCAGGAGACTACCATGATTATAAAAGCGGCGCCGACTACGAAATAACCATAGAAAAATCTCGGTGGTGTCCCCGGGGATTGGTAAGCTTTTTGACCGGTCACGCTATAACAGTTCCTGACTAGCTCATCCCGTTAGAATACCAACATTATAACATAGATAGCATGATATTCCCGTTCACGGGTAAACAGGACTGGTTGTGAGGGCGGACGGTGGATATTTCTGAGTACATAGCCACAGGTGGCTGCAGGTTTATCAAGCCGGAACAACTAGGGCAGTACTTGCGTTACCGTACCGTCGGCGGCAAACGTATAATTACACCCCGTATTTAACGAACCACCATCCAGTCCCAGCAGATAATCCGCTAAAACCAGCGGCGGCGTATCGCTGGTGCGGACTTCACTCATATCGTCGGTGGGGCCAACGGGCTCCAGAGTACCCGTGGTACTATCGCACAGCATTTCGATTACAGCCGTCTGGATATTATGTAACTCGGATTCCTGAGAGGTGGCTTCGGCTTTATGTATCATCTGGCCGACACGCGGAATAGCAATAGCCGATAGCGTGCTCAGTACGGCCACGATGATAAAAATTTCCAGGAAAAACCCGGTTGCCTTTTTTTCTTGCATATTCCAAAGGTTCCGCGCCAGATGCCGATTTCAGGTACTGCTGCGCTATAGTACTAATGTAATAGGTATCCGTCATGGAAACATCAATATAAATCACTATTTTTACTGGGGGCTATCACCCAATTCTGCTAACAATGGGAGTGAACCCTTAACTGAAATAGAGGGTTTTGTGCTTTTCAAGC
>DAOVRI010000220.1 GCA_030628245.1 Dehalococcoidales bacterium | reverse complement strand
GCTTTCGATACGCTGGAATACCTTCACAGGGGAGGGCGCATCGGCAAGGCGCAGTCCCTGATGGGCTCCATGCTGGGAATCAACCCCATCCTCGGCATCAAGGAAGGTGAGGTCTTTCCCTTCGGCAGGGAGCGCTCGCGGGCCAAGGCGATTGACCATCTGTACGAGTTTGTCACGGGCTATTCGCAGATTGACGAAATGGCGGTAGAGGATGCTACCACCCCTGATGAGACCGGCGTCTTCGTGGAACGTCTCGGCGCCGTATTCTCTCAAGAACGAATCTATCGCTCCAAGGTGAGCCCGGTCATCGGCGCCAATGTCGGGCCGCGTGCTATCGGTGTGGCTGTGCTGGGAGACAAGTAACACGGTATTTATATTTAGCTCATTCTATTTGTTATGACGGTTAAAATTATAACTGACAGTGTTGCCGATATTCCCGCCGAGGTAGTCGCCGAACTGGGGATTACCGTTATTCCGGTGCTGGTGCGTTTCGGAGAAGAGACGTATCGTGACGGCATCGACATTACCACCGACCAGTTTTACGAGAAGCTGGTTAACAGTAAGGTCATGCCGACGACCTCGGTGCCTTCGCTGGACATGTTCGCCCGGACTTACGCTAAACTCGGTGAGGAGACGGACGAGATTCTGGTTATCATGCTCAGCTCCAAGCTCAGCGGCCTCCATAACGCGGCTTTGCAGAGCGCCGAACTGGTGGAAAGCGACTGCCGCATCGAGGTAATAGATTCCGGGTGTGCCGTCATGGCGCAGGGTTTAGTCGTTATCAAGGCCGCACGCGCGGCCCGGGACGGGGCCAGCCTTGACGAGATTCTGGAAATAGTCCGTCGTAACCTTCCCCGTGCCGAGATACGTGCCGCTTTCGATACACTGGAGTACTTGAAAAGGGGAGGGCGCATCGGCAAGGCGGCGGCTTTGATGGGCTCGATGCTGAAGGTGAATCCTGTCATCACTTTAAGGGACGGGGTGGTTGAACCGGCCGGGAGGACCCGTTCGCGGGCGAAGGCGATAGACCTCCTCTACGACTTTGCGGCGGGTTATTCCCATATCGAAGAACTGGCCGTAGAGGGCGCCAACTGCCCCGAAGACGTCGACCATCTGGTGGAACGTTTGAGTGCCATCTTCCCGAAAGAACGTATTTACCGCTCCCGCACGACCCCGGTCATCGGCACTCACACCGGCCCGGGCCTTATACTGGTAGCCGTGCTGGGCGATAAGTAAGGCCTGTCTCCGCATTTACCTGATTTATGATAGAATAAACAGGTGACAAAGCTACACCGTACCGGATTTTTTTGCTGCCTCTCCGGAGTTATTCTGCCATTAACCGGCTTCTATATCGCCGGTACTATCGGCGTTATTGAATTTAGCTCACAGTATTTCTGGTTTTTTGTGCTGTTCCCGCTGATAATTGCCGCGGCGGTTACCGGCTTGTCCTGGAAATGGCCGGTCGTTGGCGGTTCCGTCGGGGTGGTAACGCCGGTTGCCTTGTTTTTCACTACTGAGATGGAAACACTGTACCGTTGTCTCTTTTCCGCGGCGACGTTTCTATTTTTCACAGGTGGAATACTGCTGATAATAACTTCAATAAAAGCGGGTCGCGGGTATTGATATTTTATGAATGCCGAGTCTTTGCGTAAAATCCTCGACCTCGAACAGCAGAAAGGTTACGCCGATACCGCCGTGTTCGGCGGACTGGATAAGTTCCTGCGTAACTGGTCGGCTCAGGCCGTAGAATCGGTCGTCAGCCAACGTCTCCTGGGGCGTTTCCACAAGCTTTTCAGGGCGGATTACGCCGCCATGACGCCGGAACAGCGCCGTGACTGGGTGCAGGATGTCACGGGATTTCTGGACGACATGGAAGGCAGGGACAGCGTCGCTAAGACGCCAGCCGCCAGCCATCCCGCACCTACCTCCGCAAAAAAGCCGGTGCCGAAAGCGAAAAAGGTAGTGGCACCGGCAGGCGGACCCGGCCTCGAATCGCCGGTTACTATCGTTAAAGGTATCAGCACCGGCCTTTCGGGGAAGTTCGGCAAGCTGGGCGTGAAAACGGTACGTGACCTTCTCTATTTCTTCCCGCACCGCCACCTCGACTACAGCAAGATGAAGTTAATCTCGCAGCTTACCGAGGGCGAGGAGCAGACCATCGTAGCCAACGTATGGCAGGCGCAGGAGACCAGGCCGGGGGGCAGGCGCAGCACCGAGGCCATCGTGGGCGATGAAACGGGTAATATCCGGGTGGTCTGGTTCAACCAGCCGTACCTGGCGAAGAAGCTGACCACCAACGCCCGGATAATGCTCAGCGGCCGT
>DAOVRI010000216.1 GCA_030628245.1 Dehalococcoidales bacterium | reverse complement strand
AGGTGTACCGCCACGCAGTAGCCCGGTTGTATCGCCTGTGTTTTAGCCATATTTCACACCTCCGTTTTCCTGACCTATCGTAGCCTATTTATATAATTATTTGACATTCTTGTCAATAGTAGCGCCTTCTTCCGCCAGAAAACGATAGCAGGTTGAGGCTGTCGCGTTGCGATTCATTATTTTTTAGTAATGATTCTTTATGAAATTTTAAGGATAAGTTTATCCAACATTTATGGATTTTATGTCTGTTTTTATGGCCGGCTGTTAAGATTGATGAGGATAACAGGAGAAATCTGAAAAGAAATTAAGGTTCCCCGGACACAAAATATCCGACGGGGGAGGTAAAATAAATGGAAAATTTCGTTCTCGCGGGAAAAGCTAAAACGGTTTTTCGCCTCATCGAACTGAAAGCGAAGAGGGAAGAGCTTGCCAGGCGCGATAAGAAACGGAATTTCAAAAACAAGAAGTAATCGGTACCGGTTTTCTCCAGCTATTCTTTTCTGAATTTGGCTTTCAGGGCTTCAATCTCTTGCTGTCTCTCGTATTCTTCCTGACTGAGTGGTTCACAGGACTTCAGCTCGTTATTCTCTATCTTTATGGTAAAGAGTTCGTGGCATTTCCAGCACCGACGTGGGCCTTCGTAGTCTTTCTCCACGAAAGAGAGTTTACTCTCCGCACCGCACTTGGGACATTTTAAGGTAATCATATCTGACTGGATTCTCACCTCCTTATACTATGGTGCCGAAGGTCGGACTCGAACCGACACGAGAGTTACCCCTCAACAGTTTTTGAGACTGTCGCGTCTACCCATTCCGCCACTTCGGCACGGGCTATCCTATTCTAGGTTAAAAAGGGGGATAGCGCAAGGGTTTTCCCCATTTACATACGTAGCTATAATTGCTACAATTACTGCGAAGCGTCTGTCACCCGTATCACACTTAAGGGTGCGGCATTTCTAGATGGAGAATAGCCTTGGCAGATAAGTACGACTCGAAAACGATAGAAAAAAAGTGGCAGCAGAAATGGGCCGAGGATAAGCTCTACGAGGTACATGATGACGACCCGCGGCCCAAGTGGTATGCCCTCACCATGTTCCCCTATACCTCCGGCGACCTTCACATCGGCCACTGGTATCCCATGGCGCCGTCCGATGTCCACGCCCGCTACAAGCGGATGCGCGGTTATAACGTGCTCCACCCGATGGGCTTTGATGCCTTCGGACTGCCTGCCGAGAACGCCGCTATCCAGCGGGGTATCCACCCCTTTACCTGGACGATGCAGAATATCGATAACATGCGGCGGCAGCTCAAGAGCATCGGCGCCATCTACGACTGGAGTCGAGAGGTAATTACCTGCCTGCCTGATTATTACAAGTGGACGCAGTGGTTCTTCCTGAAACTCTACGAAAAAGGGCTGGCTTACCGTGACAAGGCGCCGGTCAACTGGTGCCCCAACTGCCAGACGGTGCTGGCCAATGAGCAGGTAGTAGGGGAGGGCTTGTGCGAGCGTTGCGATACTCCCGTCATAAAGCGCGACCTGGAGCAGTGGTTCTTCCGCATCACCAGATACGCCGACGAGTTAATGGAATTCGACGGTATCGACTGGCCGGAGCGTATCAAGTTAATGCAGCGTAACTGGATAGGCAGGAGCCAGGGCACGGAAATATCCTTCGAACTTGACCACCCCGGTGTGGACGAGAAGGAGATACGGGTGTTCACCACCCGACCCGATACCACCTTCGGCGTGACCTTCATGGTGCTGGCGCCGGAGCACCCCCTGGTGGAAAAACTGACCTCGCCGGAGCAGAAGGCCGAAGTCCAGAACTATATTGTAAAGTCGCGCCGCCAGAGTGAAATAGAGCGGCTGTCCACGGAGAAAGAGAAGGACGGTGTATTCACCGGAGCTTACTGTATCAACCGCCTCAACGGGATGAAGGTGCCCATCTGGATTGCCGACTACGTCCTGTTGAGCTATGGCACCGGCGCCGTCATGGCAGTACCCGCCCATGATGAACGCGACTTTGCCTTCGCTAAGAAGTATAATCTACCGATTCCGGTGGTAATAGCGCCGCCGGACTGGGATGAAGGAGAGCTTGAAGCGGCTTATACCGAGCCGGGCACGATGGTGAACTCCGGGCGGTTTAACGGTCTACCCAGTCAGAAAGGCATCGAGGCGGTATCCGAATACCTGGAGGAAAAGGGGTGGGGCAAGCGGACTACCAGCTATAAAATCCGCGACTGGCTCATATCCCGGCAGCGTTACTGGGGTGCCCCGATACCCGTGATTTTTTGTGATAAGTGCGGCGCCGTCCCCGTGCCGGAGAAAAACCTGCCCGTCCTGCTGCCGGAGGATGCCGAGTTCAAGCCCACCGGAGAGTCGCCGCTAAAACAAAATGAAAAATTCGTCAACACCGCCTGCCCGAAGTGCGGGAATCCGGCCAGGCGGGAGACGGATACCATGGACACCTTCGTGTGTTCCTCGTGGTATTACCTGCGGTATTGCAGTCCGCATGACGATGCGGGGGCCTTCGATGATGGAAAGATAAAGCTCTGGT
>DAOVRI010000036.1 GCA_030628245.1 Dehalococcoidales bacterium | reverse complement strand
GTGGTCGGGGTGAGAGGATTTGAACCTCCGACCTCAGCGTCCCAAACGCTGCGCGCTAAACCAGACTGCGCCACACCCCGACGCTTACAGTATAGCCGAGCACTGACTGAGGTGCAATAGTAAGGGGAAGAAAAAGAAAGAGGGGCGTCAGCCCCTCTTGAACTCCCCCTATAATAATAACTTATTCCCGGCAGTCGGGGCAGACATCGTAATCGGAGAGTGGTGTCCCCGATGTTTTGGCGATGTACTCTAGCTGCTTTTCCGGTGCCCAGTACTGGCCGCAGACGGAGCACTTCTTCAGCTTGAATTCCATCCGGTTGTGGGGCCATTTGATGACTCTGGTGCCTCTCCTGTCTTCCATGGTGATGGCGCCCGTGGGACAGCTGTATGCGCAGGCACCGCAGCCAATGCAGGCTTCGGTGAAATCTTCGTTAAACGGCGTGGTCAGCTCCCTGTCCACGCCCCGCCTCGCCAGGCTGATGGCCGCCACGCCGACGACCTCCTCGCAGGTGCGGGCGCAGGTGGCGCAGAGGATGCATTTGTTGTTGCCCTTCTGCTTGACGAAACGAGTCCTGGTAACGCCGACCTTCTGTGCTAGTTCCTTGATTACCTCGGAATCGGGGCACCGGGCCAGCAGCAATTCGAGCAGCATCTTGCGGATTTTCTGGATTCGCTCGGTATCCGTCTGGACGGTAAGCCCTTCTTCCACCTGATAAATGCACGATGTAACCAGTCTCTCTCTGCCTTTGGCGGTCTTTATCTCGACCAGGCAGAGCCGGCAGGCGCCGTAAGGAGCGACCGCCTCGTTCTCGCAAAGAGTCGGGATATAAATATTATTATCGCGGGCGGCATATAATATCGTGGTGCCCTCTTCGGCTGTGATTTTTCGTCCGTTTATCGTTAGTTTCACCATTTTCATCGTATCCTTACTTTACTTTTACCGCCTCGAAATTGCAGACACCGGCGGGGCATTTCTTATCTTTAATGTGGGCTTCGTACTCGTCGCGAAAATAGCGGATGGTGCTCAGGACCGGGTTGGGCGCCGTGCTGCCCAGGGCGCAGAGTGCGGCATCAATCAGCATGGCCGAAAGCTCTTCCAGCAGCTCGATGTCTCCCTTTTTACCACGGCCCTCGGTAATACCGGTGAGAATATGTTTCATTTGCCGTAGTCCCTCACGGCAGGGGAGGCACTTGCCACAGGACTCGCCTTCAAGGAAGGTGACGAAATAGTTGGCGATATTGACCATGCAGGTCTTATCGTCCATGACAATCATGCCGCCGGAACCCATCATGGAGCCGACCTTGTTCAGCTCATCGAAATCAACCGGCAGGTCGAGCAGGCTCTCCGGGATAACGCCGCCGGATGGGCCGCCGGTCTGGACGGCCTTGAAATTCCTCCCCTTGGGAATACCGCCGCCGATATCGTAGATAATCTCGCGCAGGGTAATGCCCATGGGTACCTCGACCAGCCCGGTATTGGTGATATTGCCGACCAGCGAGAATATCTTGGTGCCCTTGCTGTTCTCGGTGCCTATCTTTTGATACCAGTCGGCGCCGTTATTAATTATCAGGGGCACATTCGCCCACGTCTCGACGTTATTAAGGTTGGTCGGCTGTCCCCACAGTCCTTGCTCCGAGGTATGGACATACTTGGCGCGTGGCTCACCTACCCTGCCTTCCAGCGAGGCCATTAGAGCGGTGGACTCGCCGCAGACAAAGGCCCCACCGCCCCTGCTTACCCTGATGGCAAGGTCAAACCCAGAGCCGAGGATATTCTCACCGAGAAGACCGTATTCCTCCGCCTGCTGTATGGCCGTCTGCATATGCCTCACCGCCATCGGGTATTCGTTGCGAATATAGACATATCCATGATTACTACCGATAGCGTAAGCTCCGATTATCATCCCCTCCAGAACGCTGTGAGGATTGCCTTCTACCAGTGCCCTGTCCATGAAGGCACCGGGGTCGCCCTCATCAGCATTGGCGATAACGTACTTGGTGTCGCCGTGCGCCTTACGGGTGCTCTCCCACTTGTTTGCGGTGGGGAAGCCGCCTCCGCCGCGTCCCCTCAGCCCGGCCTTCCTGACTTCATCGATTATGCCTTCCGGGGACATTTGCAGTGCCTTGGCCAGCGCGGCGTAACCGCCAATAGCCAGATAATCATCAATTGAGGTTGGGTCAATTAAGCCGTTGTTGCCAATAATCAGGCGCATCTGCCGCTTATAGAAAGGCACATCCTGTTCGCAGGTCACCTTTTTATCCGTTTTTCGGTCGGTATACAGCAATCTCTGAACGACATTACCCTTGCCGATAGTCTCGGTAATTATCTCAGGGACATCTTTATCCCTTACCCTCTGGTAAAAGATGTCCTGGGGCTTAATAACTACCAGGGTACCCCTTTCGCAGAACCCGGGGCAGCCGATACTTTTTATCTCCACTTTCCCGGCTAGGTTCTGCTTCTTAACCTCCTCATGGAAGGCGGCCGTAACGGCTTTACAGCCGTGGGCCTGGCATCCTGTCCCGTTACATATGGTAATAACGGCCTTTTTCGGGTCTCTCTTTCCGATGATTGATTTTCTCAGAGACTCAAGTTCGCCCAAGGATTTTAGTTTTACCACTGGTGACATCCTCCACTAATTAGTTGTAGTTCTCCAGCACGGAACCGACTGCCTCCGGCGTCATCTCTCCGTGATAGTCTTCCCCTATTATTACCATGGGACCCAGGGCACAGGCGCCGACGCAGTTGACCGTTTCCAGAGTGAATTTAAGGTCTTTCGTGGTTTCGCCTCTTTTAACTTTCAGTTCCTGTTCAATCTTCTCCAGGACCTTCACGGCGCCCCGGACGTGGCAAGCCGTGCCCATACAAACGTTAATCAGGTGGCGTCCCCTCGGTGTCAGGCTGAACGCCTTGAAAAAGGTGGCGACGCTGTAGACCCGACTCAGCGGAATGCCGAGGCCTTCGCTGGTCTCCTGTAATACCTCTTTGGGCAGGTACCCGACTTCCGCCTGGATATCCTGCAGGATATCCACCAGCAGCGATTTATCGTGCTGATGCTTTTGCAGTGCCTGTTTTGCTTTTGCTTTTAGCTCTTTTGGTGACATTGTTAGCCTTCTCCAATAGCTTTTGATATTCCAGTTCCACTCTTTCCTGTATCTGCTGAATAATATCATCGCTCAGATGGCGGAACCGACCCTGTATTTTCAGGTAGTCCTTCACCGGTCTGAGCTTGGGTAGATTAATGCTCATTTTATACTGGCCGTTTTCCACTTCGTAGAGAGGGAAAACACCCGTCTGTACGGCCAGGCGTGACTGACGGTTAACCGTATCCGTGGCGCTCCGCCAGCCGGTGGGGCAGACCGAGAGGATGTGGACGTAAGCCGGCCCCGGTGTGTCCACGGCCTTGCGGACTTTCGCCATAAGGTCGAACGGATACCCGTGGGTGGCGGTGGCCACATAGGGTATGTTGTGGGCGGCGGCAATCTCCGGCATGTTCTTCTTCCAGCTGAACTGCCCGAAGCTTTTCTTACCGGCCGGTGAGGTGGTGGTGGCCGCGCCGAAGGGTGTCGCCGAAGACCTCTGGATACCCGTGTTCATGTAGGCCTCGTTGTCGAAGCAGATATAGGTAAAATCGTGTCCTCTCTCCAGGGCTCCGGATATCGCCTGCAGGCCGATATCGCT
Source organism: Dehalococcoidales bacterium (assembly GCA_030628245.1). Lineage (GTDB taxonomy): Bacteria > Chloroflexota > Dehalococcoidia > Dehalococcoidales > RBG-16-60-22 > JAFGPF01. The sequence continues at coordinate 8,440 of DAOVRI010000036.1, read as the reverse complement.
GGTAGCGCCATCGCCGCCGATGGCAACTACCTTGGCATTTTCCGGCACTGCCATTCCTTTCCTCTTCATGGCTTTATAGCCCGCCTCAATGCCCGAGGCCACGGCCGCCGCATTCTCAAACAGGGTGTGAATCCAGGGAAGGTGCCATGTGGTGAACGGAAGCTGCGAGGCGATAATCTCTATGCAGCCGGTGGCATTGGTCACGACGACGTTGTTGTCCAGCGCCTTGAATGCCAGCCTGACGGCCAGGGCCTCGCCGCAGCCGATGCAGGCGCGGTGACCCGGCGCGAAATTCTCCCTTTTCTTGACAAGTCGAGGTACGTAAACCGCGTATTTTTCCATTATTCCCTCACCCCGTAAATCTCGTATTCGTTCTTGCTTCCGCTCTTAGCAATCTCGGTGCCTTTCTTGACCATGTCTTTGAAGCCGGCAACGGTAATATCCCGACCGCCGAGTCCGCCCACAAAGCTGACAATCCTGGGTTTTTTCGCCTGGTCGTAGAAGGCTGCCTTAACTTCGGAGGCAACCGGTCCACCCGGTCCGCCGAAGGAGATAGCCCTGTCCAGCACAATGAGCACGTCGGTGTCTTTCAGGGTCTCGCGTAACTCCTCAAAGGGGAAAGGCCGCCACAGACGCAGCCTTATCTGCCCCACGTCCTGTCCTTCGTCTCTCATCTCGTCGATGGCTACCGAGGCCGTCTCGCCCACGCTCCCCATCGTCATCAGGACGACTTTGGCGCCGTCGCTGTGGTGCTTCTCGACTGGCGAGTACTTCCGCCCGAAGGCTTTTTCATATTTATCCCAGACCTCCACGACCACCTTTTTCGAGGCTCTTATATTCATTTCCTGCGCCCATTTTGTCTCGGTAAAGATAACCGGTGGGGCAAAGTCTCCCATGGCTACCGGCTTGTCCGGATTCAGCGGCATGGGGAATTTATAGGGAGGCAGGAACTTATCGACGTCGCTCTGCTCCGGGAAGGTTATCGGCTCGATAACGTGCGTCAGGGTGAAACCGTCCAGGTGGACCATCACCGGCAGCAGCACGCGCTGGTCTTCGCCGATGCGGAAAGCGCAGATAATGTTATCTACGCACTGCTGCCCGTTTTCCGCGATTATCTGTATCCAGCCGGTGTCCCTGACGGACATCAGGTCGGAATGGTCGCACCAGATACTCAGCGGTGATGATAGGGCCCGGTTGGCTACCGCCATGATAATGGGCAGCCGCATGGGTGCGGCGACATATACCACTTCGTTCATCAGTGCCAGACCCTGACTGGCCGTGGCCGTAAAGGTACGGGCGCCGGCTGCCGCCGAACCGAGGCAGGCACTCATGGCCGAATGTTCCGATTCTACCGGTATGTATTCGGCATCAAGTTCGCCGTTGGCTACCAGCTCGGCCAGGTGCTCGACGATGTGGGTCTGCGGGGTAATCGGGTAGGCCGCGACGACGTCCGGGTTGGCCAGCTTTACCGCATCCGCTATCGCAATGGAAACCTCAATACCTACTCGCGTGGCCATTATTCCACCTCCTCTACCATTGTTATCACTCTGGGCCAGCATTCCCTGGCGCAGATGCCGCACCCCTTGCAGTAGAACAGGTCGGCTTCAAAATACCCCTCCTCGTTCTCTCCGATGCATCCTTCCGGGCAATACAAAGCGCAGAGACCGCACTTGATGCATTTCTTGAAGTCGTAGGTCGGTCGCAGCGACCGACAGGTCCCGCTCTCGTACTGCCGGGCGCTTCCCGGGTCGGCGATAATGGCGCCGATTTCCAGGTCTTTCCAGGTATATTCACTCTCGGATTTAGCCATTTATTGCTCCTCAATTACTACTTCTTCGTAGGCTGTTTCCATGGCTTTGATATTACGTTCTCCCAGCCTGCCGAAACGCTTCTCAAGCGGTGCGTGGGCTGACTCTTTCTTGATAATTCCCGTGACTTTAACGACGGCCCCGAGCATGGTGGTATTGACGATGGGTACTCCCAGTGTCTCGCGCGCGATTTTAATGGCGTTGACCGTGGCCACCGGGTATTTAATGCCGAACTCGGATTTTATTTCCTTGGCTGTTTTTCTGGTATTGATTATGACCCACCCGTCTTTTTTCAGGCCGGAAGTCACATTGACCTTATCAAGTAGACCCGGGTCAAGCACCACGACGACATCCGGTTCGGTGATATCCGCCCTGATTCTAACCGGCTCCTTGGCGTCTATTCTGTTGAAGGCCTGCACGGGTGCTCCCCGGCGCTCCGGTCCGAAGCTGGGGAAAGCCTGTGCGTACTTGCCTTCACTTATGGCCGACTGTGCCAGTAACTCGGTAGAGGTAACCGCGCCCTGTCCGCCGCGTCCGTGCCATCTGATTTCGATGAGGCTCTTTTCTTTCGTCATTATTAGCTCCACATACCAAAAACGCCCCTGGAGCGACTTGAACGCTCGCACCCGGCTCCGGAGGCCGGTGCTCTATCCACCTGAGCTACAGGGGCAACTATTAAAATGATACTATATAACGTAAAGTTTGCGCAACCCGAACGCACCGTTCAGGCGTAGCGCCAGATGAGCATCAGGTGGCTGATGCCCACGACGATAATCATGGGCGGCACTGCGTATTTCAGGAATCTGCCCCAACTGATAGGATAGCCTTCTTTCTCAGCGACAGCCGTCCCCACTACATTCGCCGAAGCGCCTATGGGGGTAGCATTACCGCCGATATCCGTACCAATGGCGAGAGTCCAGGCCAGCGTGGTCAGGCTCATGCCGCCCATTACCGAAAGTTCTTTGATGACCGGAACCATGGTGGCGGCGAAGGGAATGTTATCAACTATAGCGGAGGCAAAAGCAGATACCCACAGGATAATCGGTATGGCAACCGTGATATTACCGCCGGACACCTGGCCGATATACTCCGACACCATCTTCAGCACACCGGTCTCTTCCAATCCGCCGACACAGACAAACAGTCCCAGGAAGAAAAGCAATGTCTGCCAGTCTACATGCTTAATAATATGCCAGGCATTCCGGCCGGCAACAAGTATCGTCAGGATGGCCGCAATAACACCGATGATAGCCACCGACAGCCCGGTTTGGGCATGTGTTACCAGCAGTACCACCACCAGGAGAAAGATGCCTACTTCTACCTTGAACAAACAGGGATTGGTAATAGCCGAACTGGGCAACGGGCAGGATTTCATCATCTCTCCGGTATCACCTTGTTGCGTCAGGCTCTTGCGGAAGATAAGGAAAAAATAGCCAAGGGCGATAATCATACCGACCCAGGCAATAGGGCCGGTATTCGTGGCAAAGTCGGTAAACGTATAGCCGAAGGCGGTGCCGATGATGATATTGGGCGGGTCACCGCACATGGTAGCACTGCCCCCGGTATTGGCGGCAAAAATCTCGGCAACAATTATCGGCACCGGGTCGAATTTAAGCAGGCGGGCCAGCTCGATGGTCACCATGCTGAGGAACAGCATTACGGTGATGCTATCAATGAACATGGCCAGAAACCCGGAGAGTAACATGAACGCGAGCAGGATGGGTATTACCTTGCACCCTACCAGTCGCGCCACGTAGAGGCACAGCCAGCGGAAAAAACCTACCCTCTCCATCCCTACCACCATGACCATCATCCCGCCGATAAAGATGATGGTCTGCCAGTTCACACCGTGTGATTCCACATGCTGTTCACCCGGTACCCAGAAAGACCACTCCCCTATCTGGCTCAAGTTGAGTACATTCCAAACAGAATCAGGGCTCTTCATGACCACCAGGAATAATACCACAATCACCAGAGCGCCACCGACAATTGCCGGAATAAAGCGATGGATTTTACCGCTGATGATGGCAGCGAACATCAGGGCAAAGATAGCTATGGCCAGGATTTGGCTTAGTGATGACATTAAATTGAACGCAATCTAGGAAGCAGCTATGATATCCCATTTTAGCAGGTATCATCCGTTACTGGCAAACGAGCGAGTTTATTAACCAGCATCTTTTCACCTATTGCCAGCGGGAGAAGATTAGCTTCACCCGGCCCACGATGAAGTTGGTGAGGAAGACGAGGCATGGTGCTAAAGTGAACAAGGCCTACGACACGGCAAGAACACCCTGCCAGCGATTACTGGAAGCTGGTAGGCTTACGGAAGCTAAACAGCAGGAACCGGCAGCCACCTATCCCGGGTTAAACCCGGTGCTGCTATTGAAGCAGATAAACAGCAACCTGGAGCAATTATGGCGGCTGGCCGTGCGCCCCGCCAGTTTGGGTAACCGGAATTATGAGGCAACAAGGAGGGCTTCGGTAACAGTTTAATTTGACGCAATACGGCCCTTATCAAGTAGTTCCAGTGCCGTGCGGGCGGCTTCCGTTTCGGCCAGCTTTTTACTCTTGCCTACACCATTGCCTATAACCTCGGCGCCGACCTTCACCTCGACCGTAAACCTCTTATCGTGGTCGGGCCCTACCTCGTCCACCAGACGGTAGGCAGGCGTGAGCTGAAACCTGGCCTGCGACACCTCCTGCAACTTCGACTTATAATCGACACCCGTGCCCTGGCTGACTACCCTCTCCCATTCTTCCCCGAGTAACCGGACAACCATGTCTCCGGTGGCAGCCTCTCCACGGTCGAGATAAACGGCGGCAATCACTGCCTCCAGAGCCCCCGCCAGGTTGGGCGTCTTATTCCGCCCCCCGCTGGCCTCCTCCCCCTTACCCATATAGAGAAAGTCGCCGAGCCTGATAGACCGTGCCACACGGGCCAGGGTATCCCGGCGCACCAGGGCTGCCCGGTGCTTGGTCATTTCTCCCTCGGTGAAGTCGGGGGAATCCTGATACAGCTTATCGGCGACGATGAAGTCCAGGACGGCATCACCCAGGAACTCGAGTCTCTCGTTATGGCCGGAAACGCAGGCAGGATTCTCATTAACGTAGGAACTGTGAACTAGCGCCTGCTCCAGTAATGACAAGTGGTTGAACGTAACTCCCAGAATCTCTTGCAGGTCAGTTAAATGAGCCACAGGTAAGCATCCCCTTCCATAATAACAATAAACTGTCGCATTGATAGTGTCAAATCACAGGCTAATTGTTTTTCCCTATTCAAATTGCTATACTTTGACATATTGTACAGGCATCTACAAATGGTCTATACAGATACTGTGGTTCCAAAAGCTAGACCACAAATTCATAAATACTACCTTTTTTGTGACTGACTAATTGCTTGAGGTGATTGCTATGCCTACTAAAGACAATGGCCGGGAAAGGAGGTTCAACCTCTGGGGCTGGGTTCTTTTTCTGGTATGTGCTATTTTCTTTATACTCTCGAGTCTGCAAAGCGGCAGTATTACGGGTCTTGTCGGTAGCATTCTCTTTCTTGCTGGCTGCGTGGTCTTTATCATTCCACTAATGGCAAAAGGAAATAGAAGCGGAAAAGGTTAAAGCTGAGCCAGTGCTTACCTTATTATTGCCACAGAAATAGCTGGATGCTATAATTTAACTGTCGCTGGGGAGTCGTCTAGTGGTAGGACAGCGGACTCTGGATCCGCCAGCGAAGGTTCGAATCCTTCCTCCCCAGCCAGACGTAATGAGTGGCGCATTCGTCTAGCGGTTAGGACACCTCCCTCTCAAGGAGGAGATCGCGGGTTCAAATCCCGCATGCGCTACCAATTTGGTAATAACGTCCCCGGATATATTGTTTATAGACTGTAACTCTTCTCTCAACTGTCTCTCCACAATATTGTTGAGGTGTGACCTGCCCCCAGCTTGCCGGGGGGTTATTCACTATGAGTCAATACGGTGTATTGACAGGGTAATTGTTTTGAGTTAAAATTATAGTAACCATCGACCGTTATGGCGGTGAGTTTAGAGCTAAGACCTTAACAAAAGAAGTCGCTTGGATCGGATACGACCGAGACGGCAAAAATGAGACCCAGGAAATTTTGCCCTCTCAATATATCTGAGAGGGTTTTTGTTTTAGAGGTATAATGCTCAAAGTAGGTTTTATCGGAGCCGGAACCGTGGGTACTGCCTTGGCTGTCCTGTTAAGCAGCAAGGGCTACCGGTTTGTCGGCGCATCCCGTCGAAGCCGGACTTCTGCCGGGAGCCCGGCCGGTGTAGTCAGTAACCTGCGCATACTGGATAGCAACCAGGAAGTCGCGGATGCTGCCGAGCTTGTCTTTATTACCACTCCCGATGATGCTATCGCTACGGTGGCTTCTCAGGTGCGCTGGCACAGCGGGCAGAGCGTCATTCACTGCAGCGGCGCCGATTCTACCGATATTCTGGAGCCGGCCCGTAAATCCGGTGCCATGGTCGGCGGTTTTCATCCCCTCCAGACTTTTGCCGGGGTCGAGCAGGCCATAGAAAACATCCCCGGTTCGACATTCGGCATCGAGGCCGAGGGGCCGTTGCTGACCACTCTCAAGGACATGGCTGTCGCTCTGGACGGACACTGGATAAAGCTGAAAGCAGGTGACAAGGTGGCTTACCACGCCGCTGCCGTGTTCGCCTGCAACTACCTGGTGACACTGGTCAAAATGGCCACTGACCTCTGGCAGACATTCTCCGTCCCCACCGACAAGGCTACCGAAGCTCTCCTCCCCTTAATCAAAGGCACCCTCCACAATATTGAGACTATCGGCATACCCAATTGCCTTACCGGGCCTATCGCCCGCGGTGATACCGGTACCGTCGATAAACACCTCAAGGCTCTACGCGAAAAGGCTCCGGCCCTGTTATCCCCTTATGAAGAACTCGGCCTGCAAACCATTCCTATTGCTCTGGCCAAGGGTAAAATCGATACCAAGCAAGCCAGCGAACTGGAAGCTGTGTTAAAAACAAACTGACGAAATACGTTCAGGGAGAAGTGTAATGAGAACTATGCTGAAAAGTAAAATCCACCGGGCCATGGTTACCGACGCCAACATCGATTACGAGGGCAGCATCACCATCGACAGGAAGCTCATGGAAGCGGCCGATATCATCCCCTACGAGCAGGTCCATGTGCTCAACATCAGCAACGGCGCCCGTTTCACCACCTATGCCATTGAAGGGGAGGAAGACAGCGGTGTAATCTGCCTGAACGGGGCCGCCGCCCGACTGGCTGTAAAGGGCGACCTCGTTATCATCCTGACCTACACCGGTGTCCCTGAAGAGGAGACGAAGAACTACCGGCCAAAGGTAGTGTATGTCGATAAGAAAAATGCCATCGTCACCAGGCTGGATGAGAAAATCTTCGCCTAAGGAGCTGCCATGCGGGTTACGATTAATCAGATAAAAGAGATGAAACAAAAGGGTGAGAAGATAGTTATGCTCACCTCCTATGATTACTCCACGGCCAAACTGGTTGAAGATGTCGGCATACCGATGATACTGGTCGGGGATAGCTTGGGTATGGTGGTCTTGGGCTACGAAACGCCGATACCGGTGACCATGGACGTGATGATTCATCACACCAAAGCCGTGGTCAGAGGCACCAGCCAGGCGCTGATAGTCGGCGATATGCCGTTCATGGCCTACCATGTAAGTGTCGAAGACGCTATGCGTAACGCTGCCCGCTTCATACAGGAAGCCGGCGCCCAGGCGGTCAAGCTGGAAGGCGGTGTCACCGTCGCCGACAAGGTGAAGAGAATCGTCGAATGCGGCATCCCGGTGATGGGACACCTGGGACTTACGCCGCAATCGGTCCATCAGCTCGGAGGTCTCAAGGTGCAGGCCAAGTCCCTCGATGCAGCCAGAAAATTGATTGAGGATGCGCAGGCTCTGGAACAGGCCGGCGTCTTCTCCATCGTCCTGGAAGCTATCCCCTACAAGCTGGCCGGACTGGTTACTCAAAAGGTGAGCGTTCCCACCATCGGCATCGGCGCCGGGCCTTACTGCGACGGCCAGGTGCAAATTATCAACGATATACTGGGTTCGTTCACCGAATTCGTACCCAAGCACGCCAAGCAATACGCCAAGCTGGCTGATATTATGTCAAGCGCGGTTACCGAGTACTACAACGAGGTAAAGTCAGGTAAATTCCCTACCGAGAAGCATAGTTTTATTATTGACGAAGCGGTGCTGGCTGAGCTTGGCAAATAGTTTCTCGCCTGATTTGTAATTCCCCTGCCCTATCCTGTACAGTCATAATGTATGAAGGTCGTGGAAACAATAGTCGAGATGCGTCAGGTGCGGAAGGAGCTCGAGGAACCTGTCGGCTTCGTCCCGACGATGGGCTTTCTCCACGAAGGGCACCTGTCGCTGGTCCGGCAGGCCAGAGCTGAGAATGCCTCGGTGGTGGTCAGTATTTTCGTCAATCCCACCCAGTTCGGCCCCAAGGAAGACTTTAAAAACTACCCGCGCGATACCAAGCGCGACCTGGCGGTGCTGGAGCCGGTTACCGATTTTGTCTTCATGCCTGCGACTGACGAGATGTACCCTGATGATTACGATACGTGGGTGGAGGTCGGCGCGAT
>DAOVRI010000192.1 GCA_030628245.1 Dehalococcoidales bacterium | reverse complement strand
GTAAGGCGAGTGGCCGCCAAGGCTGATGCCACCGCCCCGCACGAGGTGATTCTGGTGCTGGATGCCACTACCGGCCAGAACGGACTGACCCAGGCCAGGCATTTCACGGAGGCGGTCGGGGTTACCAGCATCTTCCTGGCCAAGCTCGACGGCACGGCCAAGGGCGGTATCGTGCTGGCCATCTGTGATGATTTGAAAGTCCCCATCCAGCTAATCGGTGTTGGCGAGGGACTGGAAGATATGGTAGACTTTGATGCCGAAGCCTTCGTCGAGGCATTGTGTTCCTGACGTTCTTTTCTTGTCATTCTGAGGGAGCGGAGCGACTGAAGAATCTCGGGGAAGAGTGTGCGTAAGACAGTATAATGTATAATTATTATTTTACAGTGCAAGCTCCTGACGTTCCGGAGGTGAGATGTTTTACCTGGGTGTAAGTCCCGTAGCCTTTACCATCGGACCTATCAGTATAGCCTGGTACGGCATTATGGTAGCCCTGGCGGTGCTGACCCTTGTGGTGTGGGCGCTGTGGGCGGTAAAAAAAGGCGCCGGGATTACTTACGAGACGGTTCTCAACGCCGCTATCGTTGGCATACCCTGCGGCGTGATATTTTCCCGGCTGCTCCACGTTATCGACTTCTGGGACTATTTCGTCGAGCATCCCGGACAGATAATCGGTGGGTCGGGGCTGTCCATTTACGGCGCCGTCCTGGGGGCTGCCCTGGGTGTCTGGATTTTCAGTCGCTTCAGGAAAATTTCTTTCGGTTATCTGGCGGATGTGCTGGCCCCCGGCATTATCCTGGCCCAGGCCATCGGCCGCGTGGGCTGTACCCTGAACGGCTGCTGCTATGGCAAGCCGACGGATTTCTTCTGCGCGGTAATTTACACTCACCCTGAAAGCAACGGCCCCATCGGCATACCCGTGCACCCCACGCAGCCCTATGAGATTATCTATAACCTGATTGTCTTCGGTGTCCTTCTGGCGTTGAGGAAGCGGTTCCGCCCCAATGGCTCGCTGTTTCTTGTCTATCTTACTTTGTACTCTGTCTGGCGACTGGGCATCGACTTCATCCGGGACGGGACGGATTTCCTTTTCGGCCTGCACGAAGCCCAGATTATTGCCATAATCGTCTTGATTATCACCCTCACCCTGATGGCTCTGCGGACGCGCTGGGTGAAACGCTCCCCTTAAAATCCAGTATGTTGAGTCTGAGCTGCTCTTTCCCGCCCCAGCGGTCGATTTCCAGGTTGTAGACTATGTCCAGGCGCGGCGATAATTCCGCCAGGTGATTGGCCAGTCGGAAAGCCACCCCGTCCCAGACTGTGTCTCCCTGCCTCAGCTTCATCCTGAGGTGCTCGCCGCTGTTGCCCATGGTGCGCCGTTCCACCACCTCTACCCCCTCGCTCAGAAATGTCGGCACCGGGTTGCCGATGCCGAAGGGCGCTAATAGCTGCGTCGTCTGGTAGGTATCCCCGCCGAGGTCGGGCAGGGTAACCACGGCGTCGATATCCAGGTGAGGGCGGAGTTCCACTCCTTCGAGTTGCTCGGCGACAAGGCTGGAAAGCTCCTCTTCAAGTTGCGGTAGATTTTTCGTCGGCAGGGTAAAGCCGGCGGCTGCCGCGTGACCGCCGTAGCGCGAGAAAAGGTGGCTGCACCTGTTCAGGGCGGCGATGATATTGAATTCGGGGATGCTGCGGCAGCTGGCATGGCTGATATTGTCCGCCGTGTGTATCACCACCGACGGGCGGTAGAACTCCTCGGTAAGTCGGCTCGCCACCAGACCGGCGATGCCCATGGGGTACTCTTTATCGGCGGTGAGCAGCAGCGGAGGCAGCCCCCGGGCGATGACCTGCTCCTTGGCCCTGGCCAGCGTCGCCGTGGTCAATTTCTGCCGCTCCTGGTTTGTCTTCGCCAGCCATACCGCCAGCTCCTGCGCTTCCTGCTGCGACTCGGTTATAAGTAAATTGTAGCCGGTCAGGCCGTCGGCCAGTCTGCCGGCAGCGTTCAAACAGGGGCCGATGACCCAGGAAATACTGTCCGCATCGAGACTGCCCGCCTCCAGTCGGGTCTGTTTTAGAAGCTCTCTAATGCCGAGTCGCGGGCTGGCATTCATGTGTTTCAGGCCTTCTATTATTAGGTAGCGGTTTTCGCCCAGCGGCGGCGACATGTCGGCAACGGTGCCGATGGCTACTAGGTCGATAACCTTTTCTAACAGATCCTCTTTACCGAGGTTCTGGAGCAGCGCTTGAAGTAATTTAAAAGCCACCCCCACCCCCGCCAGCTGTGAAAACGGGTATGCCGAACCTTCCAGCTTGGGGTCGATAACGGCGACGGCCTCCGGGATTTCGTCCAGGGGATTGTGATGGTCGGTGATGATGATATCCAGTCCCATCTTCATCGCCCGTTTTACCTCGGCCACGTCGGTAACGCCGCAGTCGACGGTAATGACCAGGCTCACGCCCTGCTCGTACAATTGCTTGAGTACGTTGGTAGTCAGTCCGTGCCCTTCCGTCTGGCGGTGGGGTATGTAGGGGACAGCCTTACCCCCGAGCAGCGAGAATCCCTGGACGAGGGCTGCGGTGGAGGTAATGCCGTCGGCATCGAAGTCTCCGTAAATGCCGATGGTCTCCCCGGAAAGGAGGGCCTGGTAGACTCTGGATACCGCTTTCTCCATGCCGGAAAGCAGGAGGGGGTCATGTAAGAGGCTCCTGTCGCTGGCGAGGAAGGACTGAAAGTCCTCCGGCCGGGAGATGCCGCGATTATGGAGAAGCTGCACCAACAGGGGCGGAAAGCCAGAGTCACTGACCATCTGTTGGTCGGTAACGGGTGGCAGCAGATTCCAGCGACTATGGCTCAAATTTATACCTCAGTGTATCTCCGTAAAACAAGTACCGAATTGTGTCCGCCGAAGCCGAAGGAGTTGGTCAGGGCCGTGGTAACCTCGGCCTGGCGGGCGACATTGGGCACATAATCCAGGTCACATTCGGGGTCGGGATTTTCGTAGTTGATTGTCGGCGGTATGACTCCGTTTAAGATCGTCATGGCGCAGATGGCCGGTTCGATGGCGCCGGCGCAGCCGATAAGGTGGCCGGTCATCGACTTGGTGGAGCTGATGGGTACCTTGTAGGCGTACTCGCCGAAGGCTGACTTGATGGCTTTCGTCTCCATGACATCATTCAGCTGGGTTGACGTGCCGTGAGCGTTGATGTAATCGATTTCTTCCGGCTTAACGCCGCTCCTTTTCATGGCCATTAGCATGGCTCTGGCGGCTCCCTCACCGTTTTCCAGTGGCTGGGTGACGTGGAACGAGTCGGCGGTAGCCCCGTAGCCTATGATTTCCGCCAGAATAGTGGCTCCCCGGTTCAAGGCATGTTCCAGGCTTTCCAGGATGAGAACGACCGCCCCTTCGCTGACGATAAAGCCGTCGCGGTCC
>DAOVRI010000184.1 GCA_030628245.1 Dehalococcoidales bacterium | reverse complement strand
TGCGCTATAGTACTAATGTAATAGGTATCCGTCATGGAAACATCAATATAAATCACTATTTTTACTGGGGGCTATCACCCAATTCTGCTAACAATGGGAGTGAACCCTTAACTGAAATAGAGGGTTTTGTGCTTTTCAAGCTTAGATTAGGTGTATTACATTGAATCTGTAAGGATGAGTAAAAAAGTTCTATTAATAAATAACGTTACCCCTCGCCCGATTATTCCCGAACTCCTGATGGAAGCAGGATATGGGGTGGATGTGGTATCTGATTCCGATGCGGGCTTGCGGCATCTGGATAATCAAGCCTGCGATGCCGTCATTGTGCTGGAAAGCCCGGCCGCTGAAAGCTGGCAGCTCTGTCATAAAATACGGGGGCTGACCTCCATTCCTCTTATTATCATCAGCTCCAGAGCCAGCACCGAAACCTGCGTTAAGGCAATCAATGCCGGCGCCGATTACTTTATCAGGAAGCCCTTCGGCCCGCTGGAGTTCCTGGCCAGGGTCAATTCCTTGCTTCAGCGCACCCCGTTTCGTCAACCCATGCCTGTCGGCCCGTAGCTTCAATACGTGGCGGCTGCATAATGCCGCTTGATGGAGTACGATTATGACGATATATAAAAAAGTAGTGGTACCGCTGGACGGCTCTGCATTAGCTGAGGTAGCCCTGCCTTATGCCGAGGAGGTAGCCGGCAAGATGGGCTCTGATATAATTCTGTTAACCGTCCTGCCGTCGGAGGAACCCGAGGAGTACCATAACCATTACAATTACACCAAGAAAATAGAGGATGTCACCAAGCGCCAGGTTGAAAAATACCTTGAAGATTCGGGGAACAAGGATATTAAAGTAGGTACGGCCACCCGGGTCGGTAATCCCGCCGAAGGTATTCTGGACTATGTCAATAAGGGCTACATGTGCCTGATTATCATGGCAACCCACGGTCGTTCCGGCGTCGGACGCTGGGCGGTGGGCAGCGTTGCCGACAAGGTCGTCAGGGCAACCACGAGGCAGCCACTGTTGCTCATCAGAGCCAAAGGCACCCATCCGGATGTGCGCGCCAAGCGCATTATGAAGAAGGCGCTGATACCGCTGGATGGCTCTCCAGAAAGCGAATCCGTAATCGCTTATATCAGTGAGGTTGCCCGTAGCCTGCAGATGGAACTCACCCTACTCAGAGTAATCCCCAAGACCAATGGTACTTTTGCCAGCGCCGATGCTTACCTCCAGGACTGGTGTCAGCGGATCGAAGAAAAAGGTATTACCGTGGGATACGAGGTGAGGGTTGGTGCCCCCGCCGACCAGATTATCGACCTCGCTGACGAACTCGCCAGCGATATAGTCGCTATGGCAACGCGCGGGCAGACGGCCGTCAATCTCTGGAGTCTGGGCAGCGTAGCGCAGAAAGTCCTGCTTGGAGGCAACACGCCGCTCCTGCTGATAAGAGCCTGATTGCCAAACCGAAGAGATTGCTAGATAATGTCATTCTCGGGCTTCAGCCTGAGTTTACCCCGTACGCTGATACGGGGCGGGAATGACACAAACCATTGTTACACACTCTCACCCGGACGGACTTGCTTAATTCACCTATCTCTGCTATTTTGGAAATGACCGGTTGCTCCGGTATTTACACTCCAGAAAACCGGCCACCCCCGATTAAGTGTAATGCTTCGTTAATATGGATGACAGGGTGATTATCAACAGGCTGGTAGTAGGGTCACTATCAGCCAACTGCTGGATAGTGGGCTCGGGGCCCGAGGGAGAAGGCATGGTAATCGACCCCGGAGGTAATGCCGAGGTCATTCACAAAGCGATTGTTGATTCCGGACTTGATATCAAGGTTATCGTACTGACTCACGGCCACTCTGACCATATCGCCGCCCTCTACGAGATACAGGACAGTACCGGCGCCGAAGTTGCCATTCACGTCGCCGATGCCGATTTCCTCGAGGGCCGTGGTTCCTTGAGTTCCCAGTTCGGTATTTCCTACAAGACTCCACCCACGCCGGACAGGCTGCTCCGGGAAGGGGATATTATAGACATCGGCAGCCTGAGCTTCTCGGTAGTACACACGCCGGGCCATACCCCCGGCAGCATCTGCCTGCTCACCGAGGGTAAAGTATTTACCGGGGATACCCTTTTCCGCCGGGGCATCGGTACCACGCTGATGCCCGGAAGCAGCCGCCGCCAGTTGATAGACAGCATTCACACCAGATTAATGGTACTGCCGGATAGCACCATCGTGTACCCGGGCCACGGTCGGGAAACTACCATCGGCGCCGAGCGCCGGGACAATCCTTACGTACGCAACAACTGGTAGCTTCTATTTATAACCGTCTCTTCCATTTTCATTATTCTGTCCCACTCTGAGTTCATCCATTTTAGCCTCACCCCCTGTGTCCCCCCTGCCTTCGCCGGAGCGCCTGCCCGCCGCACGAGGCTTCGGCAGGCGGGGCTACGCGCAGGCAGGCTTTTCCAAAGGGGGATAACATATGTCACCATCAAGGGAGAGGGACATATGACTAAGGGATAAGCAGCGGATGGTGCGAGGGCGGCCAGCCTACGCTAAAGCTACGGCGGGCAAGTTGGGTGGGAAAAGATATCAACGAGGGGTGGGGGAGAGGAGTAAAACCATCAAGCAGAGACTAATCCTGGAAATCCCCCTGTAATAACAGCCTGCAAATGGTTTATAATGATAGTACACGGGTACCCTGAGTAACTTTGTAGCGGTTGCAACGTTAATATAAAATAGAGTGTAATAAAGGAGGTCTGACAGGAGGTTAACGATGAAAAAGTGGCATATTGTACCGCTGGCTATCTTACTGGTTTCGCTGCCGTTTCTTTCCGCCTGCGATTTATTCGGAGGGGGAGACAGCGAACGAGAATACTACGAGCAGCAGCTTGAAGCTTATAAGAAGGTCGCGGAAGCGAACCAGAAAGCCCAGGAGGAATACCGGAAGAACCTCCAAGAAGGCCTGCAGCAATGGACGGAAGAATATAATAAATGGCAGGAGCAACAACTCCAGCAACAGGTAGATGAAGCGACAGAAGCCCTGGCAGACCAGTAAAACAGGAGCCCGCCGGTGACGATTAAGCAGAATGTCAGGCAAATACTGGGTGAACTGCCCGCCGGCGTTCGACTGGTGGCCGCCGCCAAGACAAGAGAGCCCCGGGAAACCCTGGAAGCCGTTGAAGCCGGCGTTAAAATTATCGGTGAGAATTACGTCCAGGAAGCGGAAAGGGCCTATCAGGTAGTCGGCGATAGAGTCGAATGGCATTTCATCGGGCACCTCCAGAAAAACAAGGTTAAAAAAGCGGTAGATATCTTCGACATGATAGAGACGGTGGACTCTATCGAAATCGCTGGAGAGATTGATAAAAGGTGCGCCCTGGCCGGCAAGACCATGCCGGTGCTGATTGAGATAAACAGCGGATGGGAAACACAGAAGTCGGGCGTGTACCCGGAAGATGCCGAGCATCTAATCGGTGAAATTTCAACTCTCAAGAGTATCCGGGTGATGGGCCTCATGACTATGGGGCCGCTGGGCGGCCGTCCCGAAGACTCCAGACCCTACTTCATCGAGACGAAAAAGGTATTCGAACGTATTAAACAATTAAACCTGCCTAAC
>DAOVRI010000152.1 GCA_030628245.1 Dehalococcoidales bacterium | reverse complement strand
TACGAGACGGCGGTAGTCGGCATTTTAGCCCATGGCAGCGGCTGGGCGACGGCCGCACGGGAGTGTGTCGACGCCGCCGGAAATATACCCCTCATCAGCTTCGGGGCGCGCCACGTGCATCCCTCGGTGGCCGGGGTGATGGACTACGCGGCGGTGGTAGGGGGATGCGTCGGCTGCTCCAGTATCGCCGGCGCCCGTCTGGCCAGCGTGGAGGCATCCGGGACCATGCCCCATGCCCTGATTATCATAGTTGGCGATACGGTCAAAGCCACCATGCTGTTCGACAAGCACATGCCGCCGGAGGTGCCCCGCGTCTCGCTGGTGGACACCTTCAAGGATGAAGCCGAGGAGAGCCTGCGGGTAGCCGAGGCGCTGCGGGAAAAACTTCAGAACGTGCGACTGGACACTCCCTCCGAGCGCG
The DNA here is from genome assembly GCA_030628245.1 of Dehalococcoidales bacterium. Lineage (GTDB taxonomy): Bacteria > Chloroflexota > Dehalococcoidia > Dehalococcoidales > RBG-16-60-22 > JAFGPF01. The sequence goes on along the minus strand of DAOVRI010000152.1, from coordinate 4,303 downwards.
GAGGGGTCACCGTGGAGCTGGTCAAGGAGGTGCGCACCCGACTGGACCTGGCCGGTTTCAAGCACGTGGAAATTTTCGTCAGCGGCGGTGTCGACCCGGAAAGGATTACCCATTTTCTGGAGAGAGGGGCGCCGGTGGACGGTTTCGGCGTGGGCAGCTACATCAGCGGCGCCAAACCTATAGACTTTACCGCAGACCTTCATGAAGTGGAGGGCAAACCGATTGCCAAGCGGGGCCGAATACCGGGCATTACGCCTAGCCCGCGGCTGAAGCGAGTGATGTAAATAAGGAGAAGATTATGTGGGAACAAATGATGGCTTTCCTGAAATCATGGTTCATCTATCCCGGCCTCAACTGGGACCTGATGCTCGTCGGTATCGGCCTGGCTCTCGTTTTCGGGGCTATCTGGCTCTGCGCTCACTGGCCGCCGCTTTTCAGGAAACACTGGCTCTGGGCGGTGGCGGTAGTCAGCGCCTTCCTGACGCTGCTGGCGGTAGTGTTCGTCCAGATACCGCTACAGCACTATACGGGAGTGGCGCTGATGCATTTCTGGAGTCAGGAAACTCTCATAAACTGGCTGATGCTGGCAGGCATTCCTGGGGTACTGCTCAGCGGGCTGGTGCAGGAAGGCGCCAAGATGGTACCGATGGTTTCCTGGTGGTGGCGCAGCGGCAGGAATATCAACCCCAGGCTGGGGCTGGCCATCGGGGCGTTGGCGGGAGCGGGCTTCGGTATCTTTGAGGCGGTCTGGGCACATAACCAGGTTCTTATGTCGGGCTGGACGTGGCAAGCAGTGCAGACCGACGGCCTGCTGGCGCTGATTCCATTCTGGGACAGGTTCTGGGCGGTGGCTTTTCATATCGCTGTCTCCGCGCTCGTTGGCTACGGGCTGGCCAGGGGCCGGGGGTGGCAGTTCTACCTCATAGCATCCGGTTTGCATGGCCTTATTAATTATATTGTCGTGCCTTACAGGAAAGGTATGTTGACATTCAATCAGGTAGAGATTTATCTAGCTGCGGCGGCGGTGCTGGTAGTGCTGGCAGCCCTCTGGCTGCGCTGGAGAAAGAGGGAGGAGGAAGAACCGGTTGAACCGGCTGAGACGATTGAACCGACCGGAATAGATATCTAAATACGTGTGAATTTCAGCCTGAGAACTTGCTTCGTGTTTCGCGTAACCTTGGCGCGTTCGTCAATGCGGTAGCCGACCGCCCAGAGGATTTGGTCCGGGGAGCACACGATAGGGATGCGGCGGCGCCAGGTCCGGGGAATACGGGCGTCAATCATGAACTCGTTCAGCTTCTTGGGCTGGCCCATGCCCAGCGGCTGAAAGCGGTCGCCGGGACGGCGGCGGCGGACCGTCAGTCTATTCCCCGTTTTATCAAAATCGAAGCAGGCGGTGAGGTCGCTGGATTTATCGTCTGCGTCTTTAGCTGCGGACGGGGATATAACGGCGGCTTCGATATCCCATCCGGGAATGCCGGTCCTGCCCGGTATGTTCAGTTCGGTCTCGCCTTCCAGGACAGGGAACGGGCATAGAGACACCGCATCAGGGGCCAGCACGTACCTGTCGTACTCGATGGTGAAGTTCAGGCCGTCGGGCAGGCCGATTACTTTTCCGGCCGGTTTGTCCAGGGCGTCTATGATGTCTTCGATGTGACCCGCTTCGATGTCTTTCAGGTTGCCCAGCAGCGACTCTACAGCGGTACGCAGCAGGTGGCGTTTCAGGGCGGACGGCAGAGCCGAAAATTCCTTCTTGCTGATAACGACAGAGCCTTTTTCTGCATGCGCAACCTTATCCCACAGTCGGGCAACCTCATTATCTATGAACGCTAAATCGTCGGCGGCAATGCGCGCCGTGCGGAGCAGGGCCTCGGCCACCTGTGGATTGTACTTCCTGAGTTCCGGTAACAGTTGATGGCGGATTCTGTTCCGGAAAGGCTCCGGCGAGAGGTTGGAGGTATCGGTGCGGGGTGCCAAACGATGTCGGCGGCAGTAAGCGCTCGTTTCCTCACGGGTCAGTTCAAGCAACGGCCTCAAAATAACGAGGCTGTCGTCCCCGGACTGCCACCGGCTAACGGGTAAAAGCCCCCGCAGTCCCCGTGTGCCGCTGCCCCGGAGCAGGTGCATAATAATGGTCTCGACATGGTCGTCGGCGGTATGCCCCACCGCCACCCGCGCCGCCCCGATTTCTGCGGCGGTCTGGGCCAGAAAGGAATAGCGGACTTCACGCGCCGCTTCTTCCGGTGAAAGGCGGTGCCGCGACTGGTAAGCCCTGACATCGCTGGACTCCACGGTAGCTGGAATGCCCAGTCGATGAGCCAGGTCGGCGACGCAGGCGGCATCGGCATCGGACTCGGCGCCGCGCAGCTGATGATTGAGATGGGCAACGTGCAGCTCTATACCCAACTCTTTCTGCAGTTTCGACAGGATATGGAGCAGGCAGACCGAGTCGGGACCTCCCGATACGGCTACAATAAGCTTCTCCCCGCCGGTTACCAGACGGTGTTTCTTGATAAAGCGGAGGACTTTCTGCTCTAGAGTTGACTGTTCTCTAACTTTTGACAATTTATTCTTCATGTTCTTTTTGTTAATTAATTATATTATATCTTACAACCTGACCGCTGTGCCCGTCTCGCGGGATTTTAAACCTCTCCCCCTTATGTTCCCCCTCTCCTTACGAGGCAGGATGAAGGAGAGGGGGAAGAAAAAAATAAAGAGGGGCGTAGCCCCCTCTTAAACTCCCTGATAACCCCATTATTTCGCCTGGAGAATCAGCCTGGTGCGATGTATTGATACCGGGTACTTTTCAAAGCCGAGGGCGGCGGCAACCTGCTCCGGCCTCCCCGAGCCGTTGCTATCGCAGCGCAGCCTCATTCCGATACCGCAGCGTCCGGCACGCCAGTCGTTGAGCCATATATCGTCAATCAAAGTCCTCAGGTCGTAGTGGCGCGGCCCGGTGTCCCGCTGGTGCTGCCAGGGGAGGCTTTCCTTCGCCAGCAGGGCAGCAATAACCGATTCAATGTCATCTTGCCCTTTTTCGGTTTCCAGCTCGACCGTGTACTCGGCATGACGGACCTGTGACTGCAGTGACGGCATGGTCAGAGGCGTGTTATAAACCTGGCTGATTTCAATACCGCGCGGCAGCTGACGGCCGACGGCTGTAGTGAAGGCGTGGGGGGAGGACCATTTTGCCAGGACAATATCCATTAACTCGGCTTCGCTGGTTATACCCAGGGCCAGCGGTGCCGCCAGTGACATGCGGGGGCGGGGGTTAAACCCCTCCGAGTAAGCCAGGGCTACGCCGGCGCGGTTGAGTGCCCGCTGCCACAGGCGCATTAAATCGAGATGGGAGATGAACTTTATCTCTTCTCCCCGGTTAAATCTGATACGCAGACGCTGCATATTCTTCCTCGGGTTATAATATCGTCAGTGCGGAGGTTTCTCAGTCATTAAGGTCTTTATCGTTCTTTTTTACGGCCTCATCCTTTTTCTTGCGGTGTTCTTCCTGTGCCGCGGCGGCCTGACGCTCCTTGGTCAGCAGTATTTGCTCAATCTTGAGCCCCTTCATTTCGGTTATGACCATCTTAAGACCTTTGTACCGTAGCTGTTCGTGTCGTCTGGGTATGTGGCCCAGCAGGCTGAGGGTGAAGCCGGCGACCGTCTCGTAGTCTTCCCCTTCCGGCAGGTCCAGTGCCATCTCTTCGTTAACTTCGTCGATGCGCATGCTGCCGTCAATCTGGAAGGTATATTCATTAATTATTTCGTAGTCCTTCTCCACGCCGGCCAGCTCATCGCCAACCTCCCCGACAATTTCCTCGACCAGACGGGTAAGGGTGACAATCCCCGCCGTACCGCCGTATTCGTCGACGACCACTGTCATCCGGTAGTTTTCGTCGCGCATTTCGGTAAAGAGCTCGTCGATATGCTTGGACTCGGGGGCAAAGTAAGTCGGGCGAATCAGGTCGTCAATAGTACTTTCCTCGGTGGCAGTGCCCCTGGCCAGGGCCATGAGAACGTCCTTCACCGAGAGGACGCCTACCACGTTATCCATGTTCTCCTTATAGACCGGGAAGCGGGACATGGGATTCTCGGCATAGAGCGCCAGAAGGTCGGACAGCCTGGAGTCCTCCGTAATGGCGATAACTTCCGGGCGGGGCACCATGACCTCATGGACGGGACGGTCACCGAACTCGAAGACCTTGTGCAGCAGCCTGGCTTCATGTGCTTCCACGGTGCCTTCTTTATGCCCTACCGATATCATGGTTCGGATTTCCTCGGGACTGGCCAGCGTCCTGGAAATCGG
>DAOVRI010000182.1 GCA_030628245.1 Dehalococcoidales bacterium | reverse complement strand
GGGAGCACCCCCGATATCGTACTGGAACCCTATCGCGAGGAGTCTCCAGGATGCTTCGATTAATTTCAGGCCTTTCTCCTGAGCATACGCCTTTACTTTTTGATACACTTCCTCAGAAACCGCAAGATATGTCTTCTCAGAGCGAGCCACTACATACTTTAAATTAGGCGCACCCCACAATTACACGTAAATTATTTGCAGCTTTATAGGGCATGGGTGACCTTTCAGATAGGGAGTTTCAGGGGATACCTATTGCGTTTACAAACCCCTCTCAATATCTCTCCCCCTCGATTACTCTCATTATAGGGCGTCTAAGAGGGGCGTTAGCCCCTCTTAGATTTCCCCCCCCCCTCTCTAACCAATTGTTTTCACGTGATAGTCAATCTTTCTGGTTGGAGAAGGGGATTAAGGGGGTGAGGTAAGGTTATTAACCGGCTTTAAAATGGCTGGATGAACGACCATGTTGATTTATGGAATATGGAGGGGTATAATCCTGAATACGAAGTATCGGTTTACCCGGTATTAATCGAAGAGGAGGGAATTCAAATGACTGAGAAAGCAGTCGGCAAGGTGAGTGATTTCTTTGCCCACCCGGTAGTCGCCGGTATTGACATGACCGGGACGCTGAAAGTAGGGGACAAGATTCACATCCAGGGACATACCACGGATATCGAGATGGAAATTGTCTCGATGCAGATTGATAATGCCAACGTCAATCAGGCCAAGAAGGGCGATTCCGTGGGTATCAAGGTCCCTGACAGGGTGAGGGCGGGCGATATTGTTTACAAGGTTACCGACTAATACAGTCTCACAATCACACTATTTTGAAGCCCCGGCTCATTACCCTCGCTCTTTCTCCTCTTTTCCAGGGCCTGTCTAACGGAAATCTTGGGATTAACTCCAAGGTTTACGTCCGATTATATCTATCGGGTTAGGAGCACGTTTATGACCGCTGGTTTTAGTGACTACGATAAATGCGACGGCCTCGGTCTGGCCGGGCAGATGGAAGAAGCAAGACCTTGGGCCGACCGTGTCCCGCCCGTCTGTGCTGGTGTGACGGACTGAGTATTGCCGCCGCTCCCGCCGTCTAACCGATAGCTTTAATCAGGTTGGCCATCTCGATGGCGCTGACCGCGGCATCGAAGCCCTTGTTGCCGGATTTCGTTCCGGAGCGTTCGATAGCCTGCTCCAGCGTATCGGTGGTAATCACCCCGTAAATCACCGGCACGCCGGTGTCCAGGTTGACCTTGGCGATGCCCTTGGTGACCTCGGCCGCGATATGGTCGAAGTGGGGCGTGCCGCCGCGGATCACGGCTCCCAGGCAGATGACGGCATCGTACTTCTTGGACTGGGCCATTTTCTGGGCAATCAGCGGTATCTCGAATGAACCGGGCGTCCAGGCGATTTCAATATCGGTTTCGTTGACGCCGTGGCGAAGCAGTGCGTCCTGTGCCCCTTCGAGCAGCTTCTTGCTGAAGAATTCATTAAAACGTGAGACAACCAGCCCGAACTTCAGTTCCTTTCCCAGTAAATTGCCCTCAAAATTCTTGCTCATAGCCATCTCCTTAGTTTGATTCTATTCATCTGGCAGAATATGATACTTCTAAGAGAAGCCAATTTTCTGCAATTTTTTAATCGCTATCGGCGTCGGAAACCTTCAAGAGATGCCCCATTTTTTTCTGTTTCGTCTGGAGGTAGCGGCGGTTATACCGGTTCGGCTGGGTGATAACCGGCACTGTCTCCGTAACGTTCAATCCATAGCTCTCCAGGCCGACTCTCTTCTTCGGGTTGTTGGTGAGCAGCCGGATATTGTGCAGGCCGAGCTCGGCCAGTATCTGGGCGCCGGTACCGTAGTCGCGCGGGTCGGGGTCGAAACCCAGGAATATATTGGCTTCCACGGTGTCCATTCCCTTGTCCTGGAGGGCATAGGCGCGAATCTTGTTGTGGATGCCGATGCCCCTGCCTTCCTGTCTCATGTAGAGCAGAACGCCCCGGCCTTCTTTAGCGATAGCCTGCATGGCCATCTTAATCTGGTCGCCGCAGTCGCAGCGCAGGCTGCCGAATACCTCGCCGGTAAGGCACTGGCTGTGCACTCGCACCAGCGCCGGTTCATCCGTGGACAGGTCTCCCATCACCAGGGCCAGGTGTTCGTCGAGGCCGGTCTGGCTCTTATAGGCTATCACCGTGAACTCTCCGTAAGGCGTGGGCAGCTTGGCCTCGGCTACCCGGTGTACCAGCTTTTCGTGGCGGAAGCGGTAGGCGATAAGGTCGGCCACGCTGACGATTTTCAGTCCGAATTTCTCGGCGATTACTTTCAGCTGGGGCATGCGCGCCATGGTGCCGTCCTCGTTCATAATTTCGCAGCAGACGCCGGCGGGGGAAAGTCCGGCCAGCCTGGTCAGGTCAACGGTGGCCTCGGTCTGTCCGGCGCGTACCAGGACGCCGCCGTCCCTGGCGCGCAGGGGGAACATGTGCCCCGGCATCACCAGGTCCTCGGGCCTGGTCTTGGGGTCAATTATGACCTTTACCGTCTGTGCCCTGTCCGCCGCCGAGATGCCGGTGCTTGTCCCCTGCTTGGCTTCGACCGATACCGTGAAGGCGGTGCCGAAGTTGGAGGTATTGTTGCTTACCATCATGGGTATATTGAGTTCGTCCAGTCGCTCGCCGGTGGCGGGCATGCAGATAAGACCGCGACCGTGCAACGCCATGAAGTTGATAGCCTTGGAAGTAACCTTCTCGGCGGCCATGACCAGGTCGCCTTCGTTCTCCCTGTCCTCATCATCGACAACGATGACGAACTTGCCTGCTTTGATATCTTCGATAGCTTCCGCAATAGTTGCCAGTCCCATTTTGTATTTCTCCTAATTCATCAGGAGTTATCAGTTTACCGTAAAACCGTGCTCCTGTAAAAATTCTGCGGTGATGCCGGTAGTCTGCGGCTTGACAAACTCGGCCACGTATTTGCCAATGATATCCACTTCCAGGTTGACTGCATCACTTACCTTTTTATCGGCCAGAATCGTGTTCTGTCGGGTGTAACCGACGATGGAAACCGAGAAGGAGGTGGCGTCTTTATCGACCACCGTCAGGCTCGTTCCGTCCACGGCGATAAAGCCCCTGGGTACGATATAGCGCATTACCTCGGGAGATGCTTCGAATCTCATCAGTACTGCCTCGCCTTCCCCGGTAATTGAGGCTACCCTGCCGGTGTCGTCGATATGCCCCTGTACCAGGTGGCCGCCTATTTCGCCGCCCAGCCCCAGCGGCCTTTCCAGGTTGACCCTGTCTCCGCTGTGGAGCAGCCCCAGGTTGGTGCGCCTGAGGGTCTCCGGCATGATGTCCACGGAGAAAGATTTGTCGGTGAAATCGGTTACCGTAAGACAGATGCCATTAACGGCGATACTCCCGCCGGGCTGTATCCCCTCGAGGACCCGGCTGGCGGCAATGACCAGCTTTCCCGCCGGAGTGGAAACAACGCTACCTGCCTCTTCGATAATCCCGGTAAACAAACCTTACCCCTTGACTGAACGTACCCTGCTTACTGTCATTCTAACACTTGTCATAAGGTTAGTGCAATATACGCAGATACACCCGACGGTTAGTTCGATTGTCTGCCGCCTGTACCCGCTGCGGACTTAACGTCTCCCTTGGCCTCTTCCTTGGGACGCAGGTCGCGGGTGGCCTTGCCGGCCCGCCACATTTCAGAGTTGC
>DAOVRI010000110.1 GCA_030628245.1 Dehalococcoidales bacterium | reverse complement strand
CGGACTGACTCTATCCGGCCCCTTTTCCAGCAGTACCTGTATCTGTTCGAACAGCGTGGTCAGGCCGCCGATACCGCTGCCGATAAACACGCCGATTTCGTCCTGGTTGCTGTCATCGATTAGCAGGTTGGACTGCTTTACAGCCTGGATGCCGGCGGCAACCGCCAGCTGGGCGAAACGGTCCATGCGGCGGGCGTTCTTGCGGTCGATGTAGTCGGTAGGCTCGAATCCCTTGACCTCGCCGGCGAATTTAGTCTCCATATCAGAGGCGTCGAACAGGGTAATATAATCAATGCCGGGTTTGCCGGCGATGAGATTTTCCCAGGTGGTGGCCATATCCAGGCCGAGCGGTGTCAGGGCTCCGATGCCAGTAACTACAACTCTATTGATTTGACTGTTAATTGTAGTAACCTCCTCGTGTTTTTACATTAAATGGGGATGGAATTCTATGGCGGAATTTAAGTTATTCTTACATATTTTGAGGTTATTTTCAAGTCCGCACGTTTTTTTTGACCCCATGGGAGTGGGAACAGTATAATATCTTACATTATCATTTAATACAGAAAACAAAGTAGATGGTTAAAAGAACGGAAAGACCCACGGTGGCCCTGGACAGCTTGGGCTGCAAGCTGAACCAGGCGGAGATACAGTCGCTGGCACGGCAGCTTACCGAGGCCGGATACAGACTGGTGGCCCCCGCGGATAAGGCCGATATCTATATCCTGAATACCTGCACGGTGACGCATGTTGCCGACCGCAAATCACGCCACATGCTGCGCCTGGCCCGGCGCAGGAACCCGGCGGCACGGCTGGTGGCTATCGGCTGCTATGCCGAGCGGTCGCCCCATGAACTCGCCCGGATTGAAGGGGTCGACCTTGTTCTGGGTAACGACCAGAAGTGGCATCTTCTAAAATTGCTGGAGGATGCCGACAACCGGAGCTGGCCATCGAGCGTGGTCTCCTCAGCCTCCCATGAAAGTAGCCGCCGCACCCGTGCCTTTATCAAGGTGCAGGACGGCTGCCGTAACTTCTGCGCCTACTGTATCGTACCATTTGTGCGCAGTCGAGAGGAGAACGTGTCGGCGGATAAGGTGACCGCCCTGGTCGGCGGGCTGGTGGCGACCGGCTGTCAGGAGGTGGTATTGACCGGCACCGAAATCGGCACCTATAACTGTAACGATACCAATCTTAGGGGACTTCTGGAACGTATCCTGTCCGAGACGGCGGTTGCCCGCTTGAGATTGTCCTCCCTCCAGCCGCCGGAAATTTCACCGGAGCTTATTGAGTCGTGGCGCGACTCCAGGTTATGCCCGCATTTCCACCTCTCTCTCCAGAGCGGCAGTGATACCGTGCTCAAGCGGATGAAGCGGCGTTACATTTCTGCCGACTACCGGCGGGTGGTCTCTCTTATTCGGGACTCGGTGCCGGACGTGGCTATTACCACCGACGTCATCGTTGGCTTTCCCGGCGAGACCGAGTCTGAGTTCCAGGAAACTTACGACTTCTGCCGTCAGTTGGAATTCGCCCGTATTCATGTCTTCCCGTTCTCGCCACGCCCCGGCACCGGGGCAGCAACTATGCCGCAGCAGGTATCTGAAAAAGAGAAGAAGCAGCGCAGCCGGCAGATGCTTGCCCTGGCTAGAGAGAGCGCGCAGAGCTTTCAGCAGCAATTCCTGGGTAAAACTATGGATGTCCTGTGGGAGCAGAAATCCGGCGGCGTCTGGTCCGGCCTGACGGGCAATTATATCAAGGTATATGCCAGGAGCCACGAAAACCTGACCAATCAGCTTTTACCGGTGAAACTGGTAAAGCTTCACCGGGATGGGGTGTGGGGGGAGGTTTAATTTCTATTGTCCGGCCCTTACTCCATCACCGGGCGGTTTTCCAGTATCTCTTTAAGCGACCTGGTCGGCATCAGGAAATCGTTCTCGGAAAGGTAAGACTCGCCGATGATTCTCATCTTTTCCAGCAGCGCGCGGAAGTTAATCGCCCAGCCGATGCCCCACGCCTCCGTGGTGAATATCTGGCCGATGTCCCTGTTCCAGTAGGATTCCCTTAATCGCTCGATGGTGGGCAGCCGGAAGTCGTAGGGTATGAACCCCAGCTTCCCGTGCCAGTGCCTTTCTTCTTCAGGCTTTTCCAGTTCCTGGCACACCGCGGCAATAGTGATGGTAATGGCTGCCGCCTGAATCAACCTGCCAATCCATTCCTTACCCATAACAGCTCCTTTTTAATTATTGTTGATTTCTATTCCCATGACTACTGAGGTTTCAATCTGGCGCGGTGGAATATCCCAGTAGTCTGCTAACAGTTTATCTTTTTCCGGTAGAAGATTAAACCCGTGTTTCCGGTAAAAAGCAATCGCCCAGTGTGCCGCCGCCCATGTCCCCACCATCAAACTCGGGGTGGTTGTCTGACTCTTAAGGTGGTCAAGCAGCTTGTTACCTATTCCCTGGTTCTGGTATTGAGGCAACACATAGGCATGGCGGATAAGGGTAACGTCTTTAATCGGTTCGATGCCCATAATGCCGAGCAGTTCCCCATCGACTTCCCATCCGTAGAAGATAACTCTTTTCATCTCCCGTTTCAGTTCCTCCTCTGGCATGTAGGGCTGGTGATAGCAATCGGCCGCGATAACACCGTCATAGGCTTTGGCGGCCTCGTTAATGATACTGTATATTCTCCCGGCGTCTTTTGCCTGGCATATGCGAATCATAGTCCGGTACCGTTCCTTGTCACTATTTATTATACATAAGGCAGTTTGTTATGGGAAGTCCGGTAGGTGAAAAATATGGTGGACGGGCAGTGTTTTTTATGGGGAAATGTGTTATAATCTGGGTATCAATTATTAATTTGACCTCCGGATTATCAGGAGATATCTCTCAAGGGCTTACGCCGCGCCCGTTTTCTCTCGCCTTTTTTGGAATATAGAGGAAGTATGCAGGTAGCCGGCGGGCTTGATTAAGTGTCAGGGAGGTTTAATATGAGCTCGGAAATCAATCTGGAAGAGTTTGCCCGGACTGCTGATAGGGTCAGGGAAAAAGCCAAAGCCGAAAACAGATTGCTGGACAATCCCTCCGACGAGGTATTGAGGGCGCTGGTGGCCAAGCAGAAGGGCGTCGTCAAGACGATTTACAATAACTTCGTTGCCGAGAGCGAGCCCACCTCGCGGGCGCAGGCATTTACCAAGAACAGCGTCGATGACGCCTTCGGCGAGGATGAGATGAAGCTCCTGGACCAGTGCGAGAAATCTCTGGCCAAGGAGAACCTGATATCCGTCGACCGGATTGTGGGCAACCTGAATAGCAGTACGGTGGTCAGGTTAATCATCCCGGAGAAGTTTGCCCATGTCGCTTACGGCGGCAAAAACCTGTTCGTACCGGTGAATAAACCTGTTGAGAAGCCGGACTACCAACTTGTCTTTTTCGGCGATGAAGCCTGGGAGACCAATATGTCGAAACCGCTACCCGAGAAAGACATCACCATAAGGCTGGCTTTTCTGGATGGCGGGCGCGCTGTCAAGATTACCAGGAACAGCAATTACATCGGCGAATATAAAAAGGGCGTTTTCGCCTGTGAGGACTGGGTGGCCAAGACGAAAAGGGGTGGCCTTTTCCTGCATGCCGGTTGCCGTGAGGACTTTCTCCAGACGACCCACGGAGCTTACCGGCCGGTACGGACGCTGCTCATCGCCCTGAGCGCCAACGGCAAGACCACCACGACCTGCCAGATTCTCGCCCGGAAGGGCATGGAGAGGTCGTGGCTGATACAGGACGACGGCGGCACCCTCATGCCGGACGGCTCGTTTTATGGTTTCGAGCAGGGCGGCGTCTTTGTCAAGACAGAGGGGGTAAACCCGGGAGAGCAGGTCGAGATATTCTACGGCCTGCTGAGGGCCGAGACAGCCCTCGAGAATGTCTACGTCACCGAGGAAGGCGATTTCGACTTTGAGAACTTCGAGAGGACGTCCAACGGACGGGCGGTCATTAGGAGGAAGGACTTCATGCACGCCAGCTCCCATATTGATGTCGAAAAAATCGACAATGTTATTATCATCACCAGGGGGTCTGCTATTCCGGCGGTATCCAAGTTGGACCTGGAGCAGGCGACCGCGCTGATGGTGCTGGGGCAGGCTATGGAGTCCTCGGCGGGCGACCCCACGCAGGCGGGCAAAATCAGGACGGAATTTTTCTATGACCCGTTTCTCGCCGGCGACCGTGCTGCCCATGCCAACCGGTTCTACGATATCCTGTCGAATCTGCCCCACGTTAACTACTACCTGATGAACACGGGTTCCGTAGGGGAAGGCTACCACTTCAAGGACATCAACGTGGGCCATACCATGAGCATACTGGACTCTCTGTTGCGCGGCGGCCTTGAGGACTGGGTCGACTCTCCCACCGGATTCAAAGTGCCGGCGTCCATCCGGGCAGTGGATGATATCATGGTGCACCCGGAGCGACTCTATACGCGCAGCGAGTTTGAGGAGAAGCAGCGGAAGTTCCACGAGCTCCGCTCCGAGGCGGTGGAGAAGATTGGCGGCGGCCTGAACCCCAAAGTGCGCAAGGTCTTCGAGAAGATTTAGGGTAGTGGTTTAACAGGTAAAATTAAGAATGCCCCCCGGGTGGTTTTCCGGGGGGCGTTTTTTTACTAAGCGCGCCTGGAGGGATTCGAACCCACGACACCCGGTTCCGAAGACCGGTGCTCTAGTCCGCTGAGCTACAGGCGCCCGGACTCTGCTAAATTATACCCCATAATCTCAAGAATGACCATGCTCCCCCTCCCCCAATTGATTTATCGGCAGGGTTACGTCTATACTTATATCTAACAATTATTTATCCACAAGGAGGGTTACCATGGATTATGACAGCTTTCTGGAATTAGCCAAAACAAGACGGAGCGTCCGCAGATTTAAACCAGACCCTATCCCTGATGAATATGTGGACAAAATTATTGAAGCGGCGCGCTGGGCTCCCTCCGGCTACAACACGCAGCCGTGGGATTTTGTTGTGGTCAAAGATAAGAAAATAAAAGATAGCATTACGCAGTGGGTTGGCAAGTATTGGGCGGCGGCCATTGAAATGGAAGAAACCAGGGAGTTCGGGCAGAAACAGGGAGACTTTCCCTGGCATGATGAGGATATGGACTTTCGTATTGCCCCGGTCTACATCATACTCTATGGTGACACCAGGACCAAGATTGGCTTACCGATGTTTATCAGGCACTACCCCAATCTCAGAGAGTCGATTTACAATTCCAGCCTGGCCAATGCTTTTATGTATATGCTTCTGGCGGCTCAGACGCTGGGCCTCGCCGCCCAGTGGGTATCCTTGATTGCTGAACCATATATACATTGTATGGTGAAGGACCTCCTGAATATACCCAGGGAACTGGAACCCTATGATATGTTGGTGCTGGGCTACCCCGCCCTTAAGCCAAGACCCAAGTTGCTGAGACCCAGCGATAAGATGGTTCACCACGACTATTGTAGCCAGGAAGAATTCAGGACTGATGAGGAGGTCAACGACTTCGCCAGAAGAACCGTGACTTGGACTACAGCCACCCACCGGCGGGGGGTGGATAAAAAGATGGTGGGGTGAGTGGAGGGATTTGAACACTCTATAGATGAGGGACAAATCAGGTGGTGGTGGGGTGAGTGGAGGGATTTGAACCCTCTACGGATAAGGGACAAATCAGGTGGTGGTGGGGTGAGTGGAGGGATTTGAACCCTCTACGGATAAGGGACAAATCAGGTGGTGGTGGGGTGAGTGGAGGGATTTGAACCCTCGATATCCAGGGCCACAACCTGGCG